>NZ_VOSM01000015.1 GCF_007997015.1 Lujinxingia vulgaris | reverse complement strand
TTATCGGGTTGCGCGGCCAGTCGTCCGGCGATTCTGACATAGCGCTCGTTGCGCCGTTTATCGCCCAGATCCACGTCCTGGAGTTCATCGCTCAACGTCAGATCTGCCATCATCGTGGTCGGTTCCATCGCGCTCGCCTTTCTCTTCGGGTCTTATCGCTGTCGTCGGCGGCCAGTCGATCAAATCGAGGACGATCTGCACGAAGGCCTGGCACCTCGACATCTTCACTCTCAAAAGCGATCTGCACGAAGGCCTGGCACCGCAACGCCGGCGCCGCAGCGCCGCAATCCCCCCCTCAAACTCCCAACCTCACTCCGTCACCCCGGGAATCCGCACCCCACGCTCCCGAGCAACCTCCCTGGCCCGCTCATACCCGGCGTCCGCATGCCTCACCACCCCCATCCCCGGATCGCTCGTCAGCACCCGCTCCAGGCGCCGCGCCGCGGCCTCGGTCCCATCGGCCACAATCACCTGGCCGGCGTGTAAGCTGTACCCCATCCCCACCCCACCCCCGTGGTGGAAACTCACCCAACTCGCCCCATTCACCGCATTGACCAGCGCGTTTAGAATCGGCCAATCCGCCACCGCGTCGCTGCCATCTTTCATACCTTCGGTCTCCCGATTCGGACTGGCCACACTCCCCGAATCCAGATGATCGCGACCGATCACGATCGGCGCCTTTAACTCTCCGCGCGCCACCATCTCATTGAACATCAATCCCGCTTTCGCACGCTCCCCGTATCCCAGCCAACAGATCCGGGCTGGCAACCCCTGAAACGCCACCCGCTCCCGCGCCAGGTCCAGCCACCGATGCAACGACGTCTTCTCCGGAAACAACGCCTTGAGCGCCTCATCCGTCTTAAAGATATCCTCCTCATCCCCCGACAACGCCACCCACCGAAACGGCCCACTCCCCTCACAGAAGAGCGGCCGAATAAACGCCGGCACAAACCCCGGAAAATCAAACGCCCGCTTCACGCCTTCCCCCAGGGCCTCCTGACGAATGTTATTGCCGTAATCAAACACCACCGACCCGGCGTCCATAAACGCCACCATCGCCGCCACATGGCGCGCCATCGACGCCTTCGACGCCGCCACATAACGCTCCGGATCCTCTTCTCGGAGCGTCTCCGCCTTTGCCAGGCTCATCCCCGCCGGTACATACCCGTTAAGCGGATCGTGCGCACTGGTCTGATCCGTCACAACATCTGGCACCACGCCACGCTCGAGCAGCCCTTCATAAACATCCACCGCGTTGGCCACCACCCCTACACTCAGCGCTTCCCCGGCCTCTTTGGCCTCCAGCACCCACCGCAGAGCCTCCTCCAAATCCTCGCTCACACGGTCCACGTAACGCGTCTCCACGCGCCGCTGTGCTCGCCGCGCATCGACTTCAGCCACCAGGCAAGCCGCCCCGTTCATCGTCGCCGCCAGTGGCTGCGCGCCACCCATTCCACCCAGCCCGGCCGTCAATACAAGGCGTCCTTTCAAATCCCCGCCGAACTTCTGTCGGGCGGCCTCTGCAAACGTCTCGTACGTCCCCTGCAAAATCCCCTGCGTCCCGATGTAAATCCAACTCCCCGCCGTCATCTGGCCGTACATCATCAGCCCCTGACGCTCCAACTCCCGAAAGTGCTCCCAGTTCGCCCACTTCCCCACCAGGTTGGAGTTCGCGATCAGCACCCGCGGCGCATCCGCATGCGTGCGAAACACAGCCACCGGCTTGCCCGACTGCACCAGCAAAGTCTCATCCTCCTCCAACTCCCGCAGAGTCGAGACGATGCGATCAAAGCTCTCCCAGGACCTCGCCGCACGACCGCTTCCCCCGTACACCACAAGCCGGTCTGGATCTTCGGCAACCTCCGGATCGAGGTTGTTCATCAACATCCTCAACGCGGCCTCCTGCACCCAACCCTTACAACTTAGTTCGGCTCCTCGGGGTGCTCGCACGATCCTGGGCTTCGACATCCTTTACCTCTCCGAATGAGTCTTTTATCTCTCGCTATCCTGGCGCTCTACGTGCTCCTCGCCACTACCACATACCTCCCCCCGACCACCACATCCGCCCCACCTGAGCAGCCTCATCGCTCTTTTGCACGACTGCCTGGCACCCGGGCAGCCTCATCGCTCTTTTGCACGACTGCCTGGCACCCGGGCAGCCTCATCGCTCTTTTGCACGACTGCCTGGCACCCGGGCAGCCTCATCGCTCTTTTGCGCGACTGCCTGACACCCGTGCAGCCTCATCACTCTTTTGCACGACTGCCTGGCACCCGGGCAGCCTCATCGCTCTTTTGCACGACTGCCTGGCACCCGGTTTGACCCTGTCCGAATGCCTGGCACCCGTTCCATCAGCACCCGCCCTTCAACGCTCCACATCCCGGAACGTAAACAAAATATTCACATTGATCGTCCCACTCTCCCCCTGCGCTCCCGGGTAACTCCCACGCTCCAATGCCTGACGTGCGCACCGCTCCACCTGCGAATCGCCCACATCACTGTGCATCTGCATCACTTCTTTAACCTTTCCATCCTGCCCCACGGTCAACTGCACGATCTGCCGACCGCTACCCGCGTACGCGTTGCCCCTCAAGCGGCTCGCATAGCACTGCCCGATGCGCTCCCCGATCGCCCGTACCGCCTCCTGCGCCGCCGCAGCGTCTTCAAAGCCGTTGGCGTACACACTCGCCAGGTCCGCAAAAGGCACCCGCCGATACTTCGACGCATCGGCGCTGAAATCGCGTACCCGCACCTCCTCCTCCGCTTTATCGATCACGTAGATCCGCTCAGCGGTGACCGCCACCACGCTCACTCCGGCGTCCTCACCGAGCTGCTTGACCAGCGCCGCCTCAACCGCGCCGCGCACATCAACTTCCGCCAGCGCCGCTTCCTCACCCGCCGCACCGACGATTTTCAGACTTCCCTCCCCCACAACCAGACGCTCTTCGGCCTTTCCGTCCCCATCAAAGTCAAAACGCTCCTCCCCCTTCAACACCGCATCCGACGCCGCACGGGCCTCATTGAGCTCCGGCGCCTCCCCGCTCATCCCCGCCTCCCCGGGCTCCGCGGTGAGCAGCTCTCCGCTATCCGAAATCCGGATAAACGCGTCTCGCCCCCGCAACTTGCACTCAAAATCCACCTTCACATTCCCCGTCACATCCTCCACCTGGCACCACTCCAGCGCGCGCCCCGGCTGCACCCCCCAGGCAAACTGCCCATCCCCGGTAAACGCCCGCAACTCATTGCGACTCACACACCCCACATCGAGCCCGCGACTGGCCGTAATATCCGCCACAATCAGCTGCTCGCAGCCTTCCTCGATCTCAAAAACAGGCTCCCCGTTGGCCCGCAACACAAAGCTCGGCCGCCCCGATCCCACGATCTCCGGCGTCCCATCCCCGAGCATATCCACAAGCCTCAACCCCGGATCGCGCTCATCGCTATTTGCTCGCCAGTCGAACGCGCGCATCGGTGCACCGTCTTTACCCAGCAGCACAACCCCCTCCCCCGCATCCACCAGCACCGGCGCCTCCCCATCCGGCCAGTCGTACACAGAGACCTCGGCCGCTGAAATCGCCGGAACCATCACCACACCCAACAAACTCGCCAACGCTGCGCTCAACTTCATCACATTCCTCTCGTCGCTATGTTCTGCCGGCCCCCGAAAATCGTTCTCGGGCGCCTGTCTCGGTCAACACCCTATCAAAACGCCTCGATACGCACTTCGTCTTCCATCGCTATTTCGGTGGTGCCTGCCTGAGACGTCCTACGCTCGAGTGCCTGGCACCCATACTTCTTGCCTCATTCCATTCACTCGAGTGCCTGGCACCAGTACTTCTTACCTCACTCCATTCGCTCGAGTGCCTGGCACCAGGCCTTCTTGCACCGGGGCTCAATAATCCTGCACGACAGCCTGGCACCCTTACATCTGCACCAAAACTACTTACCTCATTCCATTCGCTCGACTGCCTGGCACCAGGCCTTCTCAGGCCTTTTTGGTGTTGGGTTTCAATGATCCTGCACGACAACCTGGCACCCTTACTTCTCCTTCGTTCGAAAGCCTGGCACCCGTCCTCCGCTCGCCAGCCAGGCCCCCTTCCTCATACCTCCCCCCACCATCGTCACACCCTCAACATCCCCCCTACCTCCTAAACATCCCCTCCCCACCGGCAAGCCCCCCTACAGCGTCACTGCATCCGCTCCTCCAGCAACGCCCGCAACGCCTTGACCCGCTCCGGCCGCTCCGCCGCCAGGTTATTCTGCTCACCGGGATCCACACTCAGATCAAAATACTCCTCCAATCCCAGCGTGAAGTTCACGATCAACTTCTCATCCCCCAGCACCACCGCCCGGTGATGCTCCTTCCAGTTGGTGTAGGGCAACAACTCCGCAAACACCGGCCGCTGCGGCACCTCCGAGCGCCCCAGCATCACATCGGTCATGCTCCGCCCCCCGAACTCCGTGGGAATCGTCAGCCCGAATAGATCCACCACCGTCGGCGCCACATCGATAATCGAGACCGGCCCCTCCACCTGGCGCCCGAACCACCCGGGCACCCGCACCAAAAGCGGCACTTTGACCACCGGGTTATACAGCGTCTGCCCGTGAAAATAGTGCCCGTGCTCGTTAAACGCCTCCCCGTGGTCGCTGGTCAGCACGATCACCACCTCATCGTAGAGCCCCTCCTCCTTGAGCTTGTCGATCACCCGCCCCACGTACGCATCGGTAAACGCGATCTCCGAGTCGTAGTTGTTGATATGGCGCTCTCGCGTCGTCTCCCCTCGCCCGAAATCGTACTCCTTATGGCCGATCCAGCGCGCATGCGGCTCAAAGAAGTGCACAAAGAGCGAGAAGGGCTCGGCCTCATCCCCCTTCTCCCGACGCTCCTGCCCCAGCTGCTCGATCACCGGCTCCAACCGCTCCCAGGTACGCGGCGCGGCGATATCATCGTTGGACTCCGCAATCGAGAGCGCCCCCTCATTATCCCAGCGCTCAAAGCCCTGGTGTACATTGCGGCGCTCATCAAAATAGAAGTGGCTCGAAAACGCCTGATTTCGCCAACCGCCCTCCTGCAGCACCTCAAACATCCCCACATTCTCCGGGCGTACCCGCGGATAGTTATACTGCGCCCCCCACCACTTCATCTCACTGGCGTAATTGCTAAACAGCAGCGGCGGAACCGACCGCGGCGTATGCGGCGAGGTCGCGTACGCGTCCATGAACACCGTGGCGTCCTCGGCGAGCTTGTCGATGCGAGGCGTGGTCGGACGCTCATACCCGGCGTACCCCATATGATCCTGGCGCAACGTATCGACCAGAATCATCACCAGGTTCTTCGGCGGCTCAGGAATCGCCTCAAACCGGTCAATCTGGGCCTTATCCCCGGCCGCCACCGCCAGCTGCACCGCACGACGCGCCGGATGCTCCGAGGAGGTCAGCGCAACCACCACATCGTCATCGTCGCACTCCTCCCCCTCCTCACAATCGCCAAACGCAAACGCATCCCCGCCCTCGCCGCCCACATCGACCAGACGGGGCGCGATCATCGAAACCAGAGGCGCATCACGCAGCGTCGCCTGCCGCATCGCCGCACTGGAGACCGCCCACCCGGGTGCCAGGGCCGCGCACACAAGCGCCAGCGCCGCGCCAACCGCCGGCACACCCCAACGCCATACCTTGCTTTCCAGGGGCAGCTTCACCATCCCCCACATCAGCAGAGGCACCAGCACCACACCGGCCACCCCCATCTGCAACGTCGTGGTATCCCACACGCTCAGCCCCGCCGCCCACCGGTACCCCACCCCCAGCGCCCCCAGCGCGCCCACCACATAGAGCCCCGCCACAAGACGGGTCCACCCCGTCTTCATCCCCGCCTTCTGCATCACCCAGAGCAGCGCCCCGTACACCAGCGGCCACACCACCAGCGCCCCGGCCGCCGCGCCGGCGGCAACCATCCCTAACCCCAGCGCCTGAAAACTGACCCGCACCATCTTGGACGTTATCAGGAGGTGCGCCCCCATCACCCCGCCGCCGATCCCTGCCAGCACCAACGGCGCACTCAGCAACCCCGACGCCACCCGGCGGTCCACCTCCCCTCGCCGCAGCGCCTCACCCGGGGGCCAGACTCCCATACGGCGGCACACCGCCATCGCGATCGCCACCACCACCCCCAGCCCGGCCCCGTAGAGCACCTGCCCGATGCCCAGCAGACCGTACGCCGTCATCACATAACTTACCCCCAACCCCGCCACCTCGCCCCACACCGCTGCCGCGCTCCACAGCGCCAGAACAACCCCGACAACCACCCCCGCACGTACACCCTCGACTACCGCTCGCATGGCCACTCGCCACTCCTTTCGTATCGTCCTGCTCCCCGCCGCAGCGCGCAAAACAACGCCTGGGCACCTGCGAGCTCGAGGCTCGCCGCGGCCAAGGCTGCCATGAAAATTGGGCGCTTAAAATAAAAAATCCCGAGCCGGAGCTCGGGATCTCGCTCGCTTTCGCGAGCTTTTAATATGTGTGTCCCCGGAGGAGAGAGACTAGCCATAGGACAAGCACCTGACTAACGGCCTGGGGGGAGTGCATGCCGACCGTCCTCCGTAGGACACAGTTGGTACTATAAGCCTGTTTGAATGAGCGTCAACACCTTTATTAAAAAAAGTTCCAGACATCGCTCATCTTATCGGTGCCAGGCTCCCGTACTTCGGTGCCTTCACCGCGGTGCCGCCTTCACCGCGGTGCCAGGCTCCCCTACTTCGGTGCCTTCGCCGCGGTGCCAGGCTCCCGAGCAGTTCATCGAGACCTTCGCCGCGGTGCCAGGCTCCCCGGCAGTTCATCGAGACCTTCGCCGCGGTGCCAGGCTCCCCGGCAGTTCATCGAGACCTTCGCCGCGGTGCCAGGCTCCCGATCCATCGCCACGCCATGATCGATCGCCTGGCACCCGCACAACTTCGATCACTGACGGCGACCAAACAACCCTGGCTCCGCCTCAATTTTCTCCCTCAAGCGCCGATCTGCCTCCAACACCCCCACGTAATCCGGCGGCCCCTCCCAGGTACGCCCCGCACCGCCTCCACCCCGCGGCGCCAACGCCCGAACTCGCCCCAGCAACCGCTCCACAAACCCCGGCGGCAGTCCCCCCACAACCCCGCACCCGGGCGCATCCTCCGAGAGGCGATCAAGCGCCTCTGCCCCCAGGTGCCGCCGGCGAATCAAATCCTGAAACGAATTCGCAAGCTCCACCACCCCGTAGCCATGCTCGCGCATCATCCCCGCCGCCACCCGCAGGACCGGCTCCAGCTTCAGGCTCCCGTCGGCATAAAGCACCAGCGCCGCCTGAAAATAATTGGTGATCGGCACCACCCGGGGCCCGTACACCCAGAAGCGCCCCGGCGCGCTGTGCCGATCCAGATGAATGAAAATCCGTCCAACGTTCCCGTCGATCCGCATCCTCGCGTAGCGCTCCAGAATCGACGCCCGCGTCGTGCTGTAAACACCCGCCCGGTCTAAAATCTCAAAGAGGCCGTCGCGATCGACCTTTCCTCCGGCCAGATCCGCATACAGCGAATAGATAAATGCGTCCTGCTCCGCATCGTCGCCAAAGAGCGTCTCCGGCGCCGCCGGCCCCCCCTCCCGAACCTTCAGAAGACTGTCGAGCTTATAGCCCACCTGCCCGCGCACCGCCCGAAAGCGCCCCTTCAAAATGTTCTGCAGGGTCGGCTTGAGAATAAAAACGTCCGGACGAATCCCATCGAGCTCAAACTTCCGCTCCAGCTTCGGCCGCATCTGCGACGGGCTCCCGCTGATAAACGTCACCAGCGCCCGACTCCCATCGTTCTGATGCGTCAGCTCCTTGAGCAACGTCACCACCCCGGGCACGTTGACCTTCTCCTCCGGGGTCTGCAGCGCCGTGCGGATCAGATCCCGCAGCGTATCAAAGTCCGTACGCAGATACGTCTTATCCAGATCCCACCGATAAATATGGCGCACCGACAGCTCCGACACGTCCTTCTCCCCTCACCCCTGACTCGTACCCGTGTCCAGCGCCTCGGCGATCGCCACCGGCAACTCCGCGCGTACATTCTTGATCGCAAGCCTCAACGCATTGCCAACCGCCCGTCGTCCCGAGCGCGGGTGACACAGAATCACGACCTTCTCCAGACCCAGAAGCGGCGCCCCGCCGTAGGCCTCAAAATCGGTAAGCTGCTTGATCTTCTGAAGCCCGCCGCTCAACAACTTCAACCCCATCCGCCACGCCACCCGTTCATGGTACGCCGAGCGCGCCAGATCGAACGCCGCCTCACTGACCCCCTCCAATATCTTGATCGCCACATCTCCCACAAACCCCTCACACACCACCACATCAGCGAGCCCGCGCGGGATCTCGTGCCCCTCAATATTGCCGTAAAAATTGATCGCCTCGTGGCGACTCAAGAGCTCATGCGCCCGCACCACCTCCGGCGTCCCCATCGTGCTCTCACGGCTGTTCGATAACAGCGCCACCCGCGGCCGCTCATTACGACTGACAATCCGCGCATACGCCGAGCCCATCAGCCCGAAGCCCAGAAGCTCGTCGGGCTTTGCCCGCAGGCTCGCCCCCACGTCCAAAATCAAACTAAAAGGGTCCTCCGCCTCCCCCCGCACCCTGGGAGTCGGATACACACTCGCCAGCGCCGCGCGGCCCAGCCCCGGCACAAGCCCGAAGTGCCGCGTTGCCGCCAACACCGCCGCACCCGGATGCCCCGCCGACACCAGCGCATCGGCCTCTCCGGCCTGCACCAGCGCACACGCCTGCACAATCGAAGCATCCGCGCGCGCCTCCAACGCCACCTGCGCTCGCTCCCCCATCCCGATCACCGTCGGCGCATGAAAAAGCTGAATCCGCTCCGAGTTATGATCCAACTCAAAGAGCGCCTCGGTCATCGCAATCTCATCGCCCACCAGCAGAAAGTTCACCCCCTGCCCCACCCCGCCCCGAAGGCTCGCCTCAGCCACCGCCGCCACAACCACCGCCGGAGCATGGTCCCCACCCATCGCATCGACCGCGATCGTTATCGATTCTCTGCTCCTCACGATCCTCGCCACTCCCTCTCACACGTGCCATCTCGACTCATTCGACCCCGCTCACCCTAACACATGCACCATCACCTGACACCGCGACATGTCCGAATGCCTGGCACCACGACATGGCACCTCGACACGTCCGAAGGCCTGGCACTTCGACACGTCCGAAGGCCTGGCACCTCGACATGCTCGGTAGCCTGGCACCGCGACACATCCGAATGCCTGGCACCTCGACACGTCCGAAGGCCTGGCACCACGACATGCTCGGTAGCCTGGCACCACCACACGTCCGAAGGACTGGCACCACAACATGCCCGTAGCCTGGCACCACAACATGCTCGGTAGCCTGGCACCACAACATGCCCGTAGCCTGGCACCACCACACGTCCGAAGGACTGGCACCACGACATGCTCGGTAGCCTGGCACCACCACACGTCCGGCACCACAACATGCTCGGTAGCCTGGCACCTCGACGCCACCCGCACACGGCCTCTCAGGGACGCAACTCCAGCTGCGTCATCACCTGCTCCCCGTGCACGTTGAAGTCGATCACGTTGAAGCGCAGCGCGTTGGCAAACCCTCCCGGATTCCCCAGCTGATGCGTCCCCAGCGCGTAATCCACCGGCATCACGTCGTGCTTATGACCATGCAAAATCAGCGAATAAGGATCGATCAGGTCAATCGCCTCAATCAACTCATCAGCCCCGTCGGCCGGCTCCATCAAACCTCCAAACGACTTCGCCGCGCTGCGCGGATGCCAGTCCGAGCTGATATGATGGTGCAAGAGCGTCACAAGCCGCCTGCCCTCCACCTGAGCGCGATGCCGCTCAATCCAGTCCAACGCCTCCGGGTAGATCCGCCCCACGGTGTTGGGCAACCACCGCTCCAGATAATGGCGGTCATCGATCGGATCGCGGTTGCTATCGAGCGCCAGCAGCGCCACCCCGCCGGGAAGCTCTTTGAGCATCGGCTCACGCGGCGTCACGACCGGGAAAAAATGCTCCATCGGCTCGCTGGGATAGCTCTCATAGATATTAAAACGATCGTGATTCCCCGGAATCACCGTCAACCGCTCCTCTCCCCACCACCCGGTGACCTCCAGCGCCGCGCGCACATCCAGAAACTCCTCGGCCAGCCCGCAATGCACCAGATCCCCGGTGATCACCAGGTGGTCCACCCCCAACCGGTGCAACCCCACCAGCGTCTTGCGCACAAGCCCGTTGTAGAGCTTTCGCGTCGAGCGATAATGATGCCCCACCTCATTGGAGATCGCCGAGATCTCATGCGAGATATTCTGCAACGAGACATGTGGCGAGATCAGGTCCCGCAGCCGGCTCACCAGCTCCACCTCACCGGGCACGTGCAGGTCGGTGAGCTGCGCCAGCCTCAAAATCGTATCATCCGGTCGACGCAGATCCCGCGGCCGCGTCTTATCGGTGCAGTCAATCCATTTAAAAAACGCTCCGGGCATGCTCAAGCCTCGACCTCTCATATGCGCTGATTGCTCAACCTCCGCCTCTGGGCCACCCTGGCCTCAGCCCGCCAAACTCTCCGAGTCGTCCTCCAGCCCGATATGGCGCACCCACTCCGGATACTTTCGCTCCAGAAAACGATCGGTCAACACCGCCTGTGCCGCCTCACACAGATCGTAGATCAGCGCCACATTCAGAGACGCTCCCAGCAGCGCCCCGACCACCGGCAACGCCCGCGAGGGCGCAGCCTCCACCGCCCTTCGCTGGAGGTTGCGCGTCACCGCCCTCTTGGCCATCTCGCCGGCCTGCTGCGCCGCTCGCGCGCCCAGCTGCCGCTCCACCACCTGCGCAAGCCCGCGCCCTGCCAGCTGCGTCAGCCCCCCGTGCGCCACCGCCCCCACCATCAACGTCTTGCGCAACACGTACTCATTGAGGTTCTGCCTTACCAGCATCGGCTCCACCGCCGATGGACGACTTCCCCCCAGCGCCACCGCCAGAATCTCCATCGGAAGATCCTTATGTTCCCGCGGATCAAACCCGAAGTACCAGCAAAATCGACTTGAGATATCCGCCGCAATCGACAGCAGCACCGGCACATCCGCCAGCGACAACATCCCCCAGCTAAAGGGTGCCAGGCCCCCGAACACCCCGCCGCTGACCGCTCCCAGCAACAACCTCTGCTTGCGCCGTCGCCGCAACATCCCAAAAACCCGCTCGACCGGAAGCTCCGCGATGGCCTCAAAGTCGGCCACCTCCACGCCGGCCTCCACAAACTCCTCGACCACCTCCGCCCGCAAGTCCTGGGCGGCGACATGCGCCTCAAAACGCTCCATCCCCCGCTCCACCGCCCCGCGCACAAGCCCGATCTCGCTCAACCCGCTGCCCAGCCACTCCACCGGCGTAAACACCCGCTGCACCAGTCGATGCACCCGATTCGGATCGAGGCGTCGCTGCACAAAATACTTCACCCGCGCGGCCGCATGCTTGTCGGCATGCGACATCGTCACCCCGTCAAACTTGCAGGTCAGCTGGTCAAAGGCCCGCTCATAGTCGCTGACCACAAGATACATCGACAGATCATCCGCACCCGCATAGGGGTTGGTCGACCAGTCCACGCGCCCCCCCGCCCGCCGCACCAGCTGCACCGCGTGGCTGTCCAGCGCCAGGTTATGCACGTACAGCCCGATCAGCTCCGCCTCCAGCCGATCCAGCTCTTCACCCAGCCCCAGCTCCTCCACCGCCAGCCGCACCCGATACGCCCTCGAGCCCACCCCGCGCCGCCTCCGCCCGCGACGTGCCGCCATCAACTCCAGCACACGCTGCGCCCGGGCCGGATTGTAGCGCGCCGTGCGCCCCACCTCCGCAAACAGCCACGTCTGCGCCGCGCTCCCCTCTCGCCAGAGACTCCCCAGCCAGCTCTCATAGAGCGTCTCCAGCCGCGCGTAATCCGCATCAAAAGCTCGCCGACTCAAGTACTCCCGCAGCCGCTCCTGACGCGGCGGATCATCCACGCTCAAGCGCACCGCCGCCTCCAGCGGCCGCTCCAGCCAGGCAAAACTGAGCTGCCCCTTAAGCGTCGCATCCGCCATCACCTGCAACCACTGAGCCCGCTCCCTGGGCTGAACCTCCGCCGCCTTATCACAGGCCTTCACAAGGTTCTCCACCGTCGGTGAGTGGCGTCGCCCCTTGAGGCGCAGCACCATCAGCGCGCTCAAGAGCGCTCCCAGCTCCCAATACGAGCCCTCCAGACAGAGCTCCACAAGCTCCATCAGCGCCCGCCCCCCGCCGTCTTCCTTCCCGGCACTCGCGCGACGCTCATCGCGCTCAAACACCACCACCACCTCATAGAGCCACGCCAGCTCATCGGGCAGCGCCCGCCCCAGCAGCCGCAACCGCGCTTCCTCCACCAGCTCCTCGCGCCCGCTATGCCGCCAGATCGCCAGGGTCGCCAGCGCCGCCATCGGGTGCAGATACGTGCGATACGGACTCATCGTGCGCCCGATCATCGCCAGCGCCTCCTCCCCCCGCTCGCTCAACTCCGCATACCCCTTCGCCGAGAGCACATCCCACAGCGGCTCACTGACCAGCGTCTTCTGCCGGCGCCACACCCGCGAATACCCCAGCGTCTGCGCCATCCACGCCGTCAACACCTCCCGTCGCCTGTCCGGCGCATCGGAGAGCTGCTCGGCCACCACCGACAGAATCTCATCGACCGGACGCCTCGAGAGCGCCTCCCACAGAGCCTTAAAATCATCGAGAGGAAGCCCCGCCGCCGCAGCCTCGACCTCGATCGCCTCGACCTCACTGGACTCCGCTCCCAGCCCGGCCGGCTCCACCGCACCGGCCCCGGTCAGCTCTTCGCTCTCAGGCTTCACAAACATCGGGCTCATCGGGCCAACCCCATCGTAGAAGTGCTCTCAACCATCGCCTCACCGACCGCGCACCTGCGTGCTGCGGCAGTACGACCCTAACACGCAAACGCAACGAGTTGTTCAACCCTTACGCTTCCCCCCGAATTTAGAGCCTTTCACCCCGGTCCTTCACACGACGACAAAGCTACACGCTGCGCCGCCCCTGACCAGCTCACAACCCACACGCTCACACACCTGGCACCACGACATGTCCGAATGCCTGGCACCCGGACATCTTCAGCTTCCAACAAACATGTCCGAATGCCTGGCACCCGGGCATCTTTAACTTCAAACACTCATGTCCGAACGCCTGGCACCATGACACGTCCGAATGCCTGGCACCCGGGCATCTTCAACTTCTAACACTCATGTCCAGATGCCTGGCACCCTCACGGGTTCACAAAATCCACCGTATAATGCCCCCGCCCCCGCGTACGCAGAGTACGGCCTCCCACCTCAACCTCCAGCGCATAATCCCCGTGGATATTGTACTGCCAGGGCTTACTCAACGCCGAGGCCACCAGCCTCGCTGCCCGCCCGTAGCTCGCCAGCAGATCCTTTTTCTCCATCCGATCACCGCGCATCACAAAGCGCATCTCCCCCTGACCACTCTCCCCCTCCAGCTGCACCGCATGCGGCACCTGATAGCCCGTCTCCCCATCGCCGCGCACATTGCCTGGACGAAGCTGCGCATCAGCATCACTGAACACGATGCGCTCACCAACCCCCACCATCGCCCAGGTCAGTGTGCGGCCGCCGAACTTCTCGCTCAGCTCGATCTCCCGCCAGATCACAAACACATCGTCGTTATAGTCGCGAAAACGTGAAAACCGCTTCGCCAGCTCGTACGGCGCGACATTCGTCGCCACATGATCGGCATACCCCGCCCTCGACGCCTCCACCGTGTGCCACTCCCCGTCGATCTGCACTCGCCCCTGCACATCGGCCCGCGGAGAAATCAGCGTAAAGCGGTAATAATCCTCCCCCTGGCGAATCTGCCCGCTGCCTGGACGCCACATCGGCATCGTGTTGCGAAAGGTCAGCTCGACCTTCACATCTCCATCGTGGCGCAGCACAAAGGTGTCATCACCCCGTGCCTCCACCTGGGTCTTTGCAATATCGAGCGCAAAACGATCTTCGGCCGTCGTCCAATCCCCCCGACTGACCCGCTCCCCGTACTCATAGCGCTCCTGCCCCGGCAGGCGAACCCGCACCTGTGCCGCCCCGTAACCGCTGCGAATCCCCAGGTTCGAGATCGTAAAATCCATCCCGATATGGCCCCCTCCCTCCAGATCGACCGAGAACCCGTAACGCTCCGAATACGCCTGCCCCGAACTCATCCGCGGGATCAACTCCCGCATCGACACCTGACGCGCCGCCGACCCTTCGCTCCACCCCTGCACCTGGGCACTCGCCAGATCCGGCGTCACGCTGAGCGCACACGCCATCATCAGCCCCACCATCGACGCCGCAATCGGTCTCTGTCGCATCCTCGCTCCTCAGGCCACATCGTGGCGCTCTGTGTCTCAACTCACCGTCACACATCTCATACGACGCACATCCCCGGCAGGCATTCATTCTAACACCGGAGCCGCACCCCAACATATCGCATCGCCTGGCACCACCTCACGCAGCACCTCGACGTGTCCGAATGCCTGGCCCCCGTACCAAACGACTCAACATGTCCGAGTGCCTGGCACCCGTACGCAATCACTCAACATGTTCGAATGCCTGGCACCCGTACCAAACGACTCAACTCGTCCGAGTGCCTGGCACCCGTACGCAATCACTCAACTCGTCCGAATGCCTGGCACCCGTACGCAATCACTCAACTCGTCCGAATGCCTGGCACCTCGACACGCCACCCAACATGTTCGAGTGCCTGGCACCCGTACGCAATCACTCAACACGCACGATTGCCTGGCACCCCAACACGCATCATTTCTCCCCGGAGACCCACCCCCATCCCCGCTGCTCGGCAACCCACAAAAACGCCGGCATCACCAGAATCGTCGCCAGAAACGCCGACGCGATCCCCACAATCGCCAGATACCCCAGCGACTGCAATCCCGCATAATTGGTCACCGCCAGCCCCCCAAATCCGATCATCGAGGTCACCGTCGTCATCCCGATCGCCGAGCCCACATGATCGATCACACTCACCAGCTTGCCTCGCCCCTCCTCCAGATACCGATGGTAAAAATGCACCCCGTCATCGACACCAATGCCGATAATGACGGGCAAAATCACCACGTTGAAAAAGTCGAGCTTGATCCCGAACCACCCGCAAAACCCGAACATCCACAACGTCCCCACAATCAGCGGGCTCAACGAAACCACGGCACGCAGCGGGCTGCCAAAAAAGAGGCTCAATATCAACACCACAATCACGAGCGCGATCCCCAGCATCCGCGCCCCATCCTCCTTAATCTCATCGAGCATCGCCGTATAAATATACGACTGGCTGGCCACCCGCACATCCACCCCCTCCAGATCGGTGGCCGCCTCCACCTCCCCCAGAAAACGCCGCGCCTGCTCCCCGACCATATGATCGATGCGCTCGTTGACGTAGATCAAATACTCGTAAGCAAACGCCTCCCCCTCGGCCGGTGCTTTTGCCTCGGGCCCCGCCTCCCGGAACAAGCGCTTGGTCCACTCCGGAAGATCGGTGATCCCGATCGCCTCCACCTCCAGGCTCTCCCGCATCTCATCGATGCGCTCACGCTGGCTCCCACTCAAAAAACTCAAATCATCATCGAGCGTCGCCTTGATCGCCTCGATCACCTCCAGACGCTCGGCCTGCTCCTCTCCACTGCCCGGCAAAAACGCATAAATCGACGCCACCGAGCTCACCGTCTCCAGCTCCCCGGCATCCTGGCGCGCCTCCAGATGCTCGTAGAGCCGGCGCGCATCCTCGGCCTCATCCACCAGCAGAAGCGTCGGCGTGGAGGACTGCTGCCCCTTGAGCGCGCTGGTATACTTCGCCCCGGTGCTCAGCTGCTTGCGCTCAGCCACGTAGCTCTCCGGCGCCATCTCCTGGCGCACCTGAACCGCGCGGGCCTGCACCGCACGCGCAGCCTGCCGCCCCATCGCCCGGGCCTGCTGCTCGGCCACTTCCTTCGCATCCGGCCCGCCCCGCTCCCAGGGCATGATCACCTGCCCCACTCGCCGAAAATTCTCCTCAAAACGCACATTCCCCACCTGCGTGATCGCCCACACGCTGATCAACGCCGCCGCAAACAACGACGCCGGCGCAAGCCGCAACAGCCGCCCCCGCCGCACAGCCTTCTCCAGCACCCGCTCCCCCTCCACCACCTTCGGTTGATGCGGCCACACACGCTGAAACACAAGAATCATCGCCGGCATCGTGACCACCATCGCCACCACCGTCATCAGCACCCCGGCCGCCGCCACCTGCCCGAACTGACTCAACCCCCGAAACTGCGCAAACGACAACACCACAAAGGTCGCAAAGGTCGTCGACGCCCCCATCACCGTCGCCCGCCCCACCGAGTTATAACACGCCCACAACGCATCGACCGGCTCTCTGCCCTCGGCCCGCTCCCGGTCGTAGCCGTTGAGCAGGTGGATCGAAAAATCAATCCCCAGGCCCAGCAAGATCGCAAAGATAAACACCGTCACCGTCGTCAGCTGACCGTGCGCCACAAACGCGATCGCCAGCGTCCACAACACCCCCATCACCAGCGGCCCCAGCACCAACACCACCGCCCGCACGCGCCGGAAATACAGCGCGATCACCAGAAATAGCCCCAGCAACGTAAACAGCGCCGAGGTCTGAATATCCCCCACGATCGAGGTATATTCACTCTGGCGCGAGACCAGCCCGCCCCCGTACTCCAGCTTCATCTCCGGATGATAGCTCCCCGGATCCAGCGACGCCCCCAGCTCCCGCACCCGATCGAGCAGCTTGTTCGTCGCTGCCAGATCCGTCGACGTCTCCACAAAACGCACCACGATCGTCAGCGAGTACCCGTCATCACTCATCAGGTACTCTTTATAACTCTGATGCGCCAACTCCTCGTAGCGCGCCTCCATATCGGAGGTGTCGATCAGCTCGTCACTGCGCTCCCTTCTCCCTCCCAGCGGCACAAAGAGCGGATTCTGTGCCCGCTTCTCCTCGCGAATCCGACGCTTAATCCGCGCGTGCAGCTCCTCCAGATCCTCCACCTCCATGTAGAGCAGCCGGTTCTTCTCAAAAAACGCCTTATCATTATGATAATGCGCCAGCGCGATCTGCGGCTGCTCCCGAAGCAGCTGCGCATACGCCTCGGCAAACGCCAGGTTCGCCTCCCGATCCGGCGAATCGATCACCACAAAGAGCGACGAGCCCGACCCCACCCGGTCGCCGACCTCCTCCATCGCCAGCGCCGCCTCCGAGGTGCTCGGCAGAAGCGCCCGAAAATCACTGTTGATATTCCAACGGCTGGCGATCACCGCGACCGACAAAAGCGTCACCACCACGCTCACGGCCACAACCCATCCCGCCCTGCGCCCCACCCACTCCCGCATAAAGCGCTCTGCCAACTGCACCGCACCGCTCGCCATCGTCTCGTCTCCAGACATCGATCCCATTTATCTCACGCCGCACCCTCTCCGGCTGCGCCTCACAGCTGCCTTGCCCTCATCACAAAGCGTGCTATGAGTGCCCTCGGAGTATCGCACCATGACCCAAAACACCACATCTTCCACCTCGACCAACGCCTGCGTTATGCTCGACGCCCGCTACCTCAACGGGCGCCACAGCGGCATCGGTCGCTACACCCAGCGCCTCGTCGAAGAGCTCCTGGCTCAGGACGACACCCTGCGCCTGCGTCTGCTGACACACCCCAACAACCCCGCCCCCCTTTCCCATCCCAGGGTGCAGTGTCAGACCTTTGATGCCGCCCCAAATTCACTCACCACCCGTTTTCGACTGGCGCGCTCGGTGGACTTTCGCGGCGTCGATCTTTTTCACTCCCCCTTCAATATCCTTCCGGCCGATCTTCCGGTCCCCTCCCTCTTTACCCTCCACGACATCATGTGGTTGCTCAACCCCGACTACTGCACCGATGTCTGGTGGCGAAAGCTCGTCACCGGAACCTTTTATCAAAACTTTATCCCCCGCTCCGCCACCGAGGCCCGGCACATCCTCACCGTCTCGCATACCTCTCGCCAGGCCATCGAGGATCATTTTCCCGAAATGCGCGGCCGCGTCAGCGTCACCTACAACGGCCTCGATCCCTTCTTCACCCCCATGCCCCCCGAGCAGGCCTGGCCTCTTCTGGGGCGCTGGCTCACCCCCCGCTCACGCTTTGTGCTGGTGGTCGGTCAGGGCTCCCCCTACAAAAACCACCCGGGCGCTCTGCGCGCCTTCATTGAGGCCTTCGCCGACGATCCCCACACCTACTTTGTGCTCGTGCGCCGCCTCGACGAGAGCTCCAACCGCGAGCTTGGCCAGCTTTTGAGCGACCCGCGCCTGGGCTCGCGCGTCATTCGCATCGGCTACGTCTCCAGCGACGAGCTGCGTGCCCTCTACAGCATGGCGATGGTCTTTCTCTTTCCCTCCTTTTACGAGGGATTTGGCCTGCCCGCGCTCGAGGCGATGGCCTGCGGCGCACCGGTCATCACCTCCGACCGCGGCGCCCCGGCCGAGGTCTGTCAGGGGGGCGCGATGCTGGTCGATCCGCACGACACCCTCGCGATGGCCTGCGCCCTGCGCCAACTTCGCGACGATCCCCACCTGGCCGACGATCTTCGCCAACGCGGCCAGGCCCGCGCCGCTCAATTCACCTGGGAGGCCTGCGCTCAAAGCGCCATTGACGCCTACCGCCGCGTGCTCCACCCCGCCTGAGGAGGCCCACGATGGCCCGCATTCTCATCGACGCCCGCTGCCTTGGCGACTCCCCCACCGGCGTCGGAAGCTACGCCCGCGCGCTGATCGCGCATCTGGCAAAACTCCCCCACGACCACGAGCTCGTGCTGCTGCGCAACCGCAACAACACCTCCCCCATCACCGACGACGCCCTCGCGCAAGTCGCAAGCTCCTGCCCTCACGACAACCTGCAAAACCACCTGCTCGGACACCGCGCCCTGGCCGACGCCGCCGCCCAGCTCGGGCCCCCCGACCTCTACCACAGCCTCTTCCACATCCTACCCCGCTACACCCGCCAGGCCCTCCCCGGCGCCCGTGTGGTGACCACGCTACACGACCTGGTCTGGCTCGATCACCCCGACGCCTCCCAGCCCACCTGGCTCAAAGCCCGCTCCATTCAGACCTTCGCCCGCAACGCCATCCCCCACGCTCTCAACTCAAGCGACGCCGTCATCGCCATCAGCCGCCCCACCGCCGAGCGCGCCCGGCAGCTCCTGAGCTCCAAAACCACCTCCCTTCACACCATTCACCACGGCGTCCACCCCCGCTTTTTCGAGCCACCGCCCGCCCTCACCGGCCCCCTCTCCGAGCTGGCCGGCCCCGATGCCCCCCCCTTCTTTGTGGCCATCGGCAACCACAAACCCTACAAAAACCTCCGTCTGCTCATCGACGCCTTCGCTCGCCTGCCCACCCACTCCCCTCGCCCCCACCTCGTGCTCATCGGCGACTGCCAGGGCCTCTCCACCCACATCGGCGAGTCGGGGGTCAGCGAACGTATTCACCTGCCGGGCCTGGTCGATGACGAGCTTCTGCGCGCGCTGCTCGGCCGCGCCCGCGCCTTTATCTTCCCCTCACTTGTCGAAGGTTTTGGCCTGCCCGTCTTAGAGGCCATGGCCATGGGCCGCCCCACACTCGTCTCCGATCTCGAGCCGATGCGCTCCATCGCCGGCGAAGCCGCACTTCACTTCCATCCCCACACCCCCGACGACCTGAGCCGTCTTCTCCACCGCCTGCTCATCGCCCCCGAACTCGCAGCGCGTCTCTCCCAACGCAGCCTCACCCGCGCCCGCAACTTCCGCTGGGAACACACCGCCCAACACACCCTCCAGGTCTACGAAGAGCTGCTCGCCAGGGGCACCCCTCGCGCCTGATCGCCGACCTGTCCGAGGGCCTGGCACCCGATCTTCAGCACCCGCTCTTCGATGACCTGTCCGAATGCCTGGCACTCGGTTTCTGCACCCGGTCTCATTAAGCATGCGCGGGTGCCTGGCACCCGAGCTTCGATGACCTGTCCGAGGGCCTGGCACCCGAGCTTCGATGACCTGTCCGAGGGCCTGGCACTCGGTTTCTGAGCTTCACTGACCTGTCCGAATGCCTGGCACTCGGTTTCTGCACCCGGTCTCATTAAGCATGCGCGGGTGCCTGGCACCCGTTCTTCGGCACCCCATCTTCGATGACCTGTCCGAATGCCTGGCACCCGCTCTTCATTATCTTCATTGACCTGTCCGAGGGCCTGGCACCCGATCTCAATGAACATGCGCGAGGGCCTGGCACCCGATCTCAATGAACATGCGCGAGGGCCTGGCACCCGATCTCAGCCCCCCACCCCACTTACCCCGGCAACACCCCCTCCACCACTCCCCAGACCGCCTCCGCCAGCGCCTCACGATCCAACGACGCATCCAGCCGCACAATTGGCTGCCCCTCTGCGGCGAGCATCGTCATCACTTCGTCATAGCGACGCTCCAACCTCCCCAACTTCTCCCGCGTCTCATAGAGCTCGCGCTGCCCCCCGCGCCCCGACAGTCGCGACATGCACACCTCGACCGACGCCTCCAAAAAGATCGTCACGTCCGGCACACGAGCCCGCGCGTTCAATTCGCGCACCCACCCGTAGTCCACCCGCTCCTCCCCATCGATATCTCCCTGATACACCAGGCTGGAATGGTAATAACGGTCCGAGATCGCCACGCACCCCGCAGCCAACGCAGGCTCCACCTGCGCCTCGATATGATCGAGCCTGTCGGCGGCAAAGAGCAACGCCAGGGTCTCTCGTCCCACCGGCCGCCCTCCCTTTGCATCGGGCACCACCACCCTCCCGGTGAGCATCTGCCGAATCAACGTCCCAATCGGCCCCTCCGAAGGCTCACAGCTCGTCGATACCTCCCAGCCCTCGCGACGAAGCCTCTCGGCCAGCGCCACGCTCTGCGTCGTCGTCCCCGCCCCATCCAACCCCTCAATCACCACAAACGGTACGGCCTTCTTCGCCATCGTCACTCGCCTCGCAGCCTTACTCGATCCCTCAACATCTTCGTTCGAACGTCACGCCCCTTTTACCACACCGGGCGCCGCCACCCTCATTCCCACGATATCCGCTCCAAGACCAGCCAAGTCACACTGTCTGGGCCCCGATCTTCACCGTGTCTTACCCGATCGACTGCCTGGCACCACGACGACAGCACCCGGTCTCATTGCACATGCTCGAATGCCTGGCACCAGGTCTCATTGCACATGCGCGAGCGCCTGGCACCCGGTCTCAATGAACATGCCCGAATGCCTGGCACCACGGCGACAGCACCCGGTCTCATTGCACATGCTCGAATGCCTGGCACCCGGCCTCATTGCACATGCTCGAATGCCTGGCACCAGGTCTCATTGCACATGCGCGAGGGCCTGGCACCCGAGCTATAGCCCCTCACCATCACCGCCAGATCCTCGCTCGAGCGCCTGGCACCTCAACCTTTTCGCCCTAAAAACCGCTCCACCCGCTCCCAGTGCGCCTCCCCCACCCACAGCTCACAAAACGCCTCCAACTCCCCCGCCATCGCCACATCGCGACGCTCTTCCACCGCGCGACGCGCCCCCTCCTTGAGCGCCTCGGCCACCCCGGGCTCACACCCCGCCAGACGCTCGGCCAACGCCATGACCCGCACATCCAGCTCCGCCCCACCTACCACTTCCTCCACAAGCCCCGCCTCATAGGCCTCCCCCGCATCGAGCACCTCCGCACACCCCAACCACTTCAACGCCCGGGCTCGCCCCACCTTCTCCACCAGCCGCGTCAACCCACCCCACCCCGGGGTCAACCCGAACCTCCCCTGCGTCAGCCCCAGCCTCGCCAACTCCGAGACCACGCACATATCAAAGGCCAGCATCAACTCCACCCCGCCCCCGTACGCATCCCCGTTGACCCGCGCCACCGTCCAACACCGAAGCGCCTCAATCCGCTCCAGAATCGAGCGCATCCGCCGCGACATCGCCTCGACCTCCTTGCGCTCCCGCAGCCCGGCAAATTCTCGAAGATCGCCCCCCGATACAAACGCACGCCCCGCCCCACCTACCACCAGCACCCGCAACTCCGGCGTACGCTCGGCCCTGACCAACACCCCCTCCAGCCCCGCCATCACCTCCGCATTGACCGCGTTAAGACGCTCCTCCCGCGCGATCTCCACCCACCACACCCTCCCCTCCAACCGCTCCTCACACCTGACCACCATCACATCTCCCTCTGCACCGCTTTAAACACCCTCAAACTCGCCTCACCGCTGCGCATCAGCCTGCGCCTGGCCGGCCTTCATCTCCAGAACCCGCCGCGCATGCTCGCGCACCCGACTCACATGATGCGCATCGGCCAGAGTCTCCAGATACACCGCCACCCACGGCGTCGACAACGTCCCCAACTTCGGCAACAACCCGATCAAATCATCATAGCGCTGCTCCCGACTCATCCGCTCGGCAAGCTCGGTTAACGCCCGCGCCGCCCCGCTCGACTCCATCTCCCAGAGCGCCTGCGCCGCCGCAAACGCCACCTCCTCATCCCGACCTCCGGCAGCCTCAATGAGCGCCTCCTCAGCCTCTTCCACCGCCCCCTCCACCACCCGCTGCACCGCCAGCAACCTCGCACTCGCCAGGGCCTCCTCATCGGCACACCACCTCCCGAGCTCCCCGCCGGCGGCCTGATACACCATCGCCTGGGCCCGCAACCCCTCCATCACCTCATCGACCCCCTGACGCAAAAGCGTGCGTCCCAGCGCTCCCAGCAGCGCCTCCGGCGGCCTGTCGCTGACCAGCGGATGACGCACCACATGCTGCGCCCGCATCGACACCGCCTTGCCATCTCCGCGCACCGCCTCCTGCTCCAGACGCCCCTCCACACGCACCACCAACACCGAGCCCTCCAACGCCTGATTGAGCTTCACCCGATACATCAACCTCCCCTTCAACCCCTCACCTCCCCCCTGCGGACTCAAACCCTCATCACTCTCCCGCAACGCCCGCTCCCACCACTCCTGCACCCTCACAGGCTCC
Source organism: Lujinxingia vulgaris (assembly GCF_007997015.1). Classification (NCBI taxonomy): domain Bacteria; class Deltaproteobacteria; order Bradymonadales; family Lujinxingiaceae; genus Lujinxingia; species Lujinxingia vulgaris. Next base: position 69,200 of record NZ_VOSM01000015.1, on the reverse strand, counting down.
GGCGCCCAACCCTGCACCCCGACGCCACCCACCTCTCCCCCCTCCTCCATCACCTGCATCGCCACCACCCGATACGGCCCCCCCTGCGCCTCCTCCGCCTGCGCCCCCCGGCTGCACCCCGCGCCAAACGCACACCCCCACATAAGCCCCACCCACACGATCAGCAGCCGTCCCCCCAGACGCTCCATCGCTCCCCCTCTCCCCTGGTTTGCACAAAGTTCTCCCCCTCAAACGTGCACACCAGCCTCGCCCACGTCGAACAAATCTCCCAATGACATCAGGCAGTTAGCACAAACCTCACAACCCTCTGCCCGAATACCTGGCACCTGTTCGTTTGCAAGGGTGCTTGCACGAGTGCCTGGCACCCGATCATTTTCAACTCCCGCACGAGTGCCTGGCACCCGATCATTTTCAACTCCCGCACGGGTGCCTGGCACCCGATCATTTTCAACTCCCGCACGAGTGCCTGGCACCCATTGCACGGGTGCCTGGCACCCCATCCGACTTCACCTCCCACACGCCTTGCACGGGTGCCTGGCACTCGATCATTTTCAACTCCCGCACGGGTGCCTGGCACTCGATCGTTTTCAACTCCCACACGAGTGCCTGGCACTCGATCATTTTCAACTCCCGCACGGGTGCCTGGCACCCGATCATTTTCAGCACCCGATCGTTTTCAACTCCCGCACGGGTGCCTGGCACCCGATCATTTTCAGCACCCGATCATTTTCAACTCCCACACGAGTGCCTGGCACCCGATCATTTTCAACTCCCACACGAGTGCCTGGCACCCGATCATTGCACGGGTGCCTGGCACCCCATCCGACTTCACCTCCCACACGCCTTGCACGGGTGCCTGGCACTCGATCATTTTCAACTCCCGCACGAGTGCCTGGCACCCGATCATTTTCAACTCCCGAACGGGTGCCTGGCACCCGTACGCTTTCACCTCCCCCACGGTCGCCTGGCACCACGACATCTTCGCCATCGCCACATGTTTGAACGCCCCACCCTCAATACACCGCCTCAAACACCCACATCGCCCGCCACTCCTGCAACGAACTCACCACATCATCGATCGCCCCCTCCCTGCCCCGACGCTCCAGCAACGCCCCCAGACGCACCGTCTCCACCGGCCACGACGTCAGCAACTCCACGCGCCCCACATCCACCCGATCGCGCAGCGTCCAGTCCTCCTCGATCGACTCCTGCAGGCGATCCGCCCCTCGCGTCGACCACACCCGATGCGAGCGCCAGTCCACCCCCAGATGCACCCGGGCCACGTCCACCTCCAGCCCCAGCTCCTGGCTTATCCCCCAGCCAAAATAATACCCCTCGGCCAACACCCCGCGCTGTCCCGAGACATCCCCATCGGGCGCAACCTCCGGAAGCGCACGCGAATCGATCGCCGCAAAGTCCGGCGTCACCCCGTAGCGCAGCCGCCAGCGCAGCCGCCCCCGCTCCCCCCAGTGCTCCGCCCGCACCCCGGGAAGATGCATGATCCCAAATCGATCCAGCCCCTCATCATACCGATGCTCCTCATGGCGGTACGCAAGCCCCGTGCTCACAAAGGCTCCCACCCCGCGCCCCCCCTCAACCCCGCGCGACATCGACTGCCCGTACCACCCCGCCAGCTCCACTCGCCCCAGAAACCCCCACCGGTGCGTCCCCGACGCCCCGCCGGCAAACTCCCCCCGCAACTCCGAGGCCAGCACCCCCGCCTCCCAACCACCCGTTTCCCCGGCGCTGCGATAGCCCCCCAGCCCCACAAGCTCCGAGCCCACCTCCAGATGCACATCCTGACGCGCCCCCTCCGGCGTGCCTCCCTCCCAGCGCGCTCGCGGCGTCGACGCCGCCGCGCCCAGCCTCAACCTCAACCGGTGCCACTCATCGCGCGGCCACCCCCACCGATCGACATCAGCCGCCCGCACCGGCCCCCGACCATCGGCCCAGTCATGAAACTGCGAGGGCGCCCCGAACACCCACGCCAACGCCCGATTGAGCGTCGTCGGCGAACTCCGCCTGAAAAACTCCCCAAGCTGATAATACGCCTCCCCAAGCGGCACCCCGGCCACCCCGGTCAACACCAGATCATTGAGGCTGACGATCTCTTTGTACTCAATGGCCGCCTCCCAGATGAGAGTCGCCAGCATCGCCGCCGCAAACGACTGCCACACCGTCAACTCATTGGCCCGCGCCAGCGTATAATACGCCCCCCCGGCCAGCGGATGCAGCGGGCTATTGAGGTACATCACGTTGGAATCCCATCGCCACCCCTCAAACCCCCAATGCCGCTCCCCCTGCGTGGCCAGCGTGTAGTCCCAGTCGGCCGCGTTGATGTCCGTATTCAGCCAGTACCACGCCGTCCCCACCCCCAACGCCAACCCGACCTCCAGCGCCGCCCGACCATAGCGCCTCGGGCCCCGTCCGGCCTCAACTTCCTCGGCCGGACTCTGCACCAGCCCCTCCTCAAAACTTCGGGCCACCCACCCCAGATCCTCCCCCTGCCCCGGCTCCCGATATGCCGCGTAAAGCACCTCGTCGTCGCGACGGGTCGGATCCCAATCGACCACCTCCGCGCTCAGCCGCCCCTCATCATCCCGCTCCAGCCGAAGATGATAGCGATACCTCCCCGAGCGCCGCGCCAGCACCACCCCCTGGTCGCGCTTGCTCACAAAACGGCCCGGCAGCGCCACACACCCGTCCGCCACCGTCGAGCGCAACTCCCAGCAGGTTCGCACACTCCACCCCGGCTCCCGCGTAAGATCGCGCACCGACACAAAAAGCCGCGCCCGCTCCTCCTCGCCAGCCTGCTCGGCGACCTCGGCCCCCACCTCCTCGGCAACCAGCAACGTCGACGCTCCGTCCTCCACGCCCCCCTCAGGCCCCTGGGCCGCAACCTCCCCGCTCGCCAGCACCAGCACCCCGACCAACGCCGCCCATCCTCCCCACCACCGCCTCTCCCTTCCTTGCGAACCGCTCTTACTGCACGCGCGCATCACCACTCCCAACGTCATCCAGCGGCGCTCACGCGCTCACATCACATACACATCACCGCTCAGGTGCCCACATGCACCACGAGCTCGCGCTGCATCGGACCATCCCGATGCTCCCACAAAAAGATCCCCTGCCACCGCCCCAGCACCAGCGCCCCATCCACAATCGGAATCCCCAGACTCGTCGACGTCAGCGCCGCCTTAATATGCGAAGGCATATCGTCAGGCCCCTCGGCCGTGTGCGTGTACAGCGGGTCATTCTCCGGCACCAGGCGCTTCAACCACGCCTCCAGATCCCGCCGCGCCGAAGGGTCGGCGTTCTCCTGAATCGTCAGACTCGCCGAGGTATGCCGGATAAACACCGTGCAGATCCCCTCCTCGACCTTCGCGCTGGCCACCGCCCGCATCACCTCCGCGGTCACCTCATACAACCCCTGGCCCTGCGTCTCATGCACCCATCTCGCAATCATCATCGCTCCTTAATTCGCGTCCATCCCTCACCAACCATCCAATCACTCGCCCCTACAAACGCCTGACACCCGATCCTCTTCCACACCTCACCCGATTGCCTGGCACCCGATCCTCTCAAGCCCGCTCGATTGCCTGGCACCCGATCGTCTCAAGCCCGCTCGATCGCCTGGCACCCGCACAGCACCTTCACCTCTTACTCTCCTTCGTCAACTCCCCCAGCCGCATATACACCGTCTCGTCCTCCAACATCGCCTCACTCATCCGCCAGTTCCAGTTATCCTCCGCCCTCCCCGGCACGTTCATCCGAGCCTCACTGCCCAGCTCAAAAAGATCCTGCACCGGCACCACCACCAGATCGGCCTTCGACGCCCACAGCCGCTCGATCATCGCCCACACAATCCCCTCATCCCCATGCGAGAGGTAGGTGCGCACCCCGTGTTTGCCCAGCTCATCAAGCCCCTCATACCACCCCCGCGTCGTATCGTTATCGTGGGTGCCCGTATACGCGGCACAATGGCGCGGGTAGGTATGCGGCAAAAAGGGATGATCCTCAGTCCCATCAAACCCGAACTGCATCACCCGCATCCCCATCAACCCCAGATCGTCGCGCAGCTGGCGCACCTTATCGGTAATAATCCCCAGATCTTCGGCCACCATCGGCACCTCTCCCAGCTCGGCCTCGATCGCCTCAAACACCGCCTCACCAGGCCCCTTCTCCCAGCGCCCATCGACCGCCGTGGGCGCCTCGGCCGGGATCCGCCAGTACGACTCAAACCCCCGAAAATGATCGACGCGCACCGCGTCCACCATCCTCAGCACCTGCTGCACGCGCCAGACCCACCAGTCGTAGTCGCGCTCGGCCATCCGCTCCCAGTCATAGAGCGGATTTCCCCAGCGCTGCCCCGTCTTCGAAAAATAATCCGGCGGCACCCCCGCCACCGCCTCCGGCTCACCGTCGGCGCCCAGCTCAAAAAGATCGCGCTGAGCCCACACCTCCGCGCTGTCCATCGCCACAAAAATCGGAACATCCCCCAGCACCCCCACACCCCGCTCGGCCGCATACCGCTTTAACTTCGCCCACTGCTCGGCAAACACCCACTGCTCAAAGCGCACCTGCTCCATCGCCACGCTCAACCCCCGCTGCGCCTCGGCGATCGCCTCCGGCTCACGACGCACCAGCGGCGCCGGCCACTGCTGCCACCCCCTCCCCTCATGCCGATGCTTGAGCGCCGTATAGAGCGCAAAATCCTCCAACCACCCCGCATGCGTCTTCGTAAACTCCTGAAACGACGCCTCCGAGACGCCCCCCGCCTCCTTCCACCCCTCAAAGGCCTGCACCAAAAGCTCGCGCTTCGCCTCGCGAATCACCTCCACATCAAAGCGCTCCGTCGATCCCGCCGCACACACCCGCCGGTACACATTGAGATCCGCGCCCGAGAGCCACCCCGCCTCCACCAGCTGCTCCCCATCGATCAACATCGGATTGCCCGCAAACGCCGAACTCGCCGAATACGGCGATCCCCCATGCCCCGGCGGGTTCAGAGGCAAAACCTGCCACCAGCGCTGCCCCCCTTCCGCCAGCCGCTCGATCCACCGCCGCGCATACCTCCCCAGACTCCCCACCCCGTCCGGCCCCGGCAAACTCGTCGGATGCAGCAACACTCCCGAAGATCGCTCCCACGCTCCCATCATCTCTCCCATCTCAAAGTCGTCCCGGCGTCTTACCCCACGCTCCCACCACAACCTCCCACACTGCACACAGGGAGCGCGAAAACTAGTTCCCATCGGCCAATGGCAAACATCTCCCCCTCTTTTCTTCCATCCCTCCCACCCCTGCCTTACCCTTCACCCTCATTCCCCTGACCGCCCCGGCACGTCGATCGGGCGGAATGAAACCCACACTTCTCGGGGGTTTTGTACTCGCCCCCCCCGGGGCACCCTGGCCGCAACGCGCGCACCGCATCTCATCTTCGCCCTCGTCACTGAGCTCCCATGATCCGCAACCTCTCCAAGATCACCCTCGCGCTCGCGCTTTCTCTCGCGATCCCGCTCCCCGCCCACGCTCAGTCCCGCGGCGACGCCCCCCCCACCGAGCTCGCCCAATCCACCCCGCGCGAAGCCGGCTCCAGCGCCCGCTTCCGCGTCATCGAGCGCTTCCCCGAGCGCGACCCCGCCCCGCCCCAGATCCCCTCCATCGCCCCCACAAGCCCCTTTGCGCCCATCATCGAAGACGTCGAGCGCAACAACTGGGCCTCCGCCCACCGAAAACTCCAGAACCCCGAGCTTCGACCGCTCCTCAACGACGATGCCTCCCTGCGCTTCCTCGCAGCCACCGTCGCCATGGAGGCCGGCCACCCCGCGCAAACTCTGGCCATCCTCAACGCGCTCGACCTCGAAGCCGATCTTCCCTCCCTGGCCGACTACGCATCCCTGCTCAAAGCCCGCGCCGCCCTGGCCACAGATGATGCCCACACCGCCACACTCGCTGCGGCCTCCGTCGACGACCAGAGCCTCCTCTACCCCGACGCCCTCACCCTCCTGGCCGACGCCCTCCAGAAGGCCGGCCAGCCCGAAGATCAAAAACGCGCCGTCGACGTTCTCGAGCTCTTTCTCAACGCCTACCCCCGCCACTCCCGGGCCGCCGCCGCCCGCGAGCAGCTCGCCACGCTCCTCGAAGCCCAAAACCCCCGGCGAGCGGCCGAGCTTTTTAGTCATATCCGGGAGCAGCGTCCTTTGAGTGAGGCTGCCGCCCGCGCCACCCAACGACTTCGCGCCCTCGACGCCCACCTCTCCGACGCCCAGCGCCAACTTCTCGACGACACCACCCCCGAGCGCGCCCTGACCCTGGCCCGCGCCCGCTTCGATCTCCACCAGAGCGAGCGCGTCATCAACGACTTAAACGCCGCCCTGGAGCAATGGCCCGAAGACGCCCCCCAGCGCTGCGAGGCCCTCTACCTTATCGCCCGCTCCCACACCAAACTTCGCCAGCACTCCGCCGGCACCCCCGTCTACGACCGCATCCTTGAGCAATGCGCCGACACCGACTGGGAACTTCGCGCCCTCTACCTGGGCGGCCGCGGCCGCTGGAACTCCGGCGATCGCCAGGGCGCCCTCGCCCTCTTTGAGCGCATCTGGCAAGAATACGGCGACCACTCCTACGCCGACGACGCCATGTACTTCGCAGCCCGCATCCTGCGCTCCGAAGATCACCCCGATGACGCCCGCCAGCGCCTCCAGGCCCAGCTCTCACGCTACCCCGAGGGCGACATGGCCAAAGACGCCCACTGGCTTCTTCTGCGTGAATACTTCGACCGCGACGACTTCCAGGCCGTCATCGACCACGTCGACAACCTCGATAAAACCGGCGAAGACGACCTCTACACAAAAGGCCGCCTCCACTACTTCCGCGCCCGCGCCCTGCTGCAAGCCGGCCGCACCGACGAGGCCGCCCAGGCCTTTATCAAGGTCGCCCACGACCACCCCATGACCTACTACGCCCTCCTGAGCTTCAACCAACTCGCCAGCCTCCAGAGCGACACCACCGGCCTGGACATCTGCGCCACCGTCGGACCGGCCTGCGAAGATCACCTCCCGGCCAACGTCAGCAGCGATCCGGTCGAACTTCCCGAAGATCTCCAGCGCGACCCGGGCTTCCAAAAAGCCTCCCAACTCCTCACCCTCGGCCTGACCTCACTGGCCCGACGCGAACTCACCGCGCTTCGCACCCGCCACGCCTCCAACACCTCCACCCTCTGGGCCCTGGCCTCCCTGCTCGACGCCGCCCACGCCTACCCCATCTCCCACGACCTGGCCCGCCGCCACATCCACGGCTGGATGGACGCCTACCCCACACAAAGCACACGCCGCCACTGGTCCATCGCCTACCCCACCCCCTTCAAAGACGCCCTCACCCGCTACGCCGAGCAGCGCCGCCTCAACCCGGCCATCATCTACGCCATCATGCGCGAGGAGAGCGGCTTTAACCCCCGCATCGAGAGCTGGGCCAACGCCCGCGGCCTCCTCCAACTCATTGAGCCCACCGCCCGCCGCATCGCTCAGAAAGACGGCCTTGGCGACTTCTCCTTCGATCTCCTCTTCGACCCCACCCTCAACATCCGCCTGGGCTCGGCCTACATGCGCGAGCTCGCCGACCAGACGGGCTCCCACCCCGCGCTCATCATCGCCGGCTACAACGGAGGCTTTGGCAACGTCTCCTCCTGGCTCAAAGAGTTTGGCCACGAAGACCTCGACCTCTTTGTCGAAAACATCCCCTACGGCCAGACCCGCGACTACACCAAACGCGTCCTGATGAGTTTCTGGATCTACAGCTACCTCTACGGCGACGCCCGCGTCCCCGCCCTCCCCTTCACACTCCCCTCCCCCTGAACCGCACGGGTGCCAGGCACCCGTGCAGATCTCAGACGCACGGGCACCTGACAATTTCCATCCCCCTCCCGTAGGGGCGGGCCTTGTGCCCGCCCGTTGTTCAATGCCAGGCGTCCGTACAGGTGCCTGACAATTTCCATCCCCCTCCCGTAGGGGCGGGCCTTGTGCCCGCCCGTTGTTCTCCCCCTTATTACCCCACCAAATAAACCTCCTCATTGATTCGTGTTTTTTGCGATGCTAACACTTATCGGCCCTCCACTGCCCCAGAGGCCCCCGATGATGTTGCGCAACACCCTCCCCCCCCTTCTCGCTCTCCTGGTCCTCTTCGTGGCCTGCGCACAACCCGAAGCCGGCACCCTCCCCCCGGAGGTTCCCGACATCGATCTCACCGACGCCGCCGAAGACACCTCCGAGCCCGAAGACACCTCCGAGCCCGAAGACACCTCCGAGCCAGAAGACACCTCCAACCCCGAGGACGTCAACGCTCCCCCTCCGCCCGAACCCTGGCCCTGCGACCCCGATCTCGACCTCAATGATCGCCGCTACCGCCACCTCAACGGACTGAGCGACGCCCAGATCCAGCGCGGTCTTCTCAACATGGTCTCCGGACACATTGCCCTCTACTACTCCACTGCTCGCACGCACCTCTTCAACGATATCGAACCCTACGACGACGGCACCATCGAGTGCGCCTACACCGGCCGCATCACCGAGCCCGACGGCACCAGAGAACCCGGCGGCTTCAACACCGAGCACTCCTGGCCGCAAAGCCGCGGCGCCGACGTCGAGCCCCCCAAAAGCGACATCCACCACCTCTTCACCGTCGACGGCGGCGTCAATTCTGTGCGCAGCAATCACCCCTACGGCAACACGTCCTGCTCTGGCAGCGCCTGCCCCTGGCACCAAAACGGCTCCCAGCGCGGCCCCTCCGCCGACGGCCGAGACACCGTCTTCGAGGTCCGCCCCGCCTTCCGCGGAAACGTCGCCCGCGCCATGTTCTACTTCGCCCTACGCTACCAGATGCCCATCGAAGCCCGCGAAGAGGCCGTCTTGCGCCAGTGGCACTGCGAAGATCCCCCCGACGACTACGAACTCCAGCGCAACGATCTCATTCAAATGATCCAGTCCAACCGCAACCCCTTCATCGATCGCCCCGACTTTGTCGACAACTTCGACACCTTCGACGGCGACTACTGAACGCATCGCGGCTACCCGCTCGCGCGCTTTCGCCTGGCACCGCGACATGTCCGCATGCCTGGCACCCAATCATCTCAAATCCCATGTCCTATCGCCTGGCACCCTGACATCTCCCATCGCCTGGCACTGCGCCCCTTAAATAACGTTCCCCCGCACCTCATCAGGCCCCCTATGCGTCATCTCTCATCCCTCGGCATGCTCACCCTCCTCATCGCCCTGCTCGGCGCCTGCTCCGATACTCCCGACTCCGACGTCGACACCGGCATCATCGATATCATCGACGTCGGCGACACAGGCGATCTCGACACCGATATCAACCTTCCCGATGCTGACGCCGACACCGACCTCGACGCCGAAGTCCCCGACGCCGATACCGAAGTCCCCGACGCCGATACCGAAGTCCCCGACGCCGATACCGAGGTCCCCGACGCCGACACCGAAGTCCCCGACGCCGACACCGAGGTCCCCGACGCCGACGCCAACGAACCTGACGCCGACGCCGACGAACCCGACGCCGACACTAACGAACCTGACGCCGACGCCGACGAACCCGATGCCGACGCTGACCCGGTTGAGGGCTGGAGCTGCGCTCCCGAGCTGCAGCTCGACGAGACGCGCTACACCCACCTCGAAAACACCACCGACCAAACCCTGATCGACGGCCTCTTCCTCCTCGTCGACGACCACACCTATTACAGCTACTCGGGCGCCCGCGACTTCATGTACGCCCCCGTCGATGGCATCGACACCCAGCTCGACGGCTACATTCACTGCCCCTACACCGGCCGCCTGGCAACCGCTCGACAACCATCTGCTGACGACTTCCGCACCCCCGACGGCTTTAACACCGAGCACTCTTGGCCCAAATCTGACAGTAGCGATACCCCTCCTCACGTGAGCGACATCCACCACCTCTTCCCCACCTGGATGGCCTCCAACTCCGCGCGCGCAAGCCACGAGTTCGGAAACACCAACTGCTCCTCCAACTGCTCCTGGCAGGAGGGCGGCTCCAAACTCGGCCCCTCCGAAGATGGCCGCTCGACAGTCTTCGAGGTCCGCCCCGAAAGCCGCGGCGACATCGCCCGCGCCCACTTCTACTTCTCGGTCCGCTACGGCCTGCCCATCCCCCAACTCGAAGAAGCCGTCCTGCGCGATTGGCACTGCGAAGATCCCCCCGACGACTGGGAGCGCCTGCGCAACGACCGCATCGAAGTCGTCCAGGAGAACCGCAACCCCTTCATCGACCGTCCCGACTTCGTCGACCAGATCGCCGACTTCTGATCTTTTCGACTCAAGCAACTATCAAGGCCTGGCACCCACCTCGGTGCCAGGCCTTCGATCTTCTTGAACCTCCCAACCGTCAACTCCACCAGGGCGAAGCCCTACAAGGAGCAAGGGCAAAGCTGTAGCAGCGCTACCGCGAGCCCGCGGCGACGCCGCAGGATTCGTCCTGGGGAGTTGACGCGTCACCTGGCACCCGATCTTCTTGAACTTCATGACCGATGGCCTGGCACCCGATCTTCTTGAACCTCATGACCGATGCCCTGGCACCCGATCACACATATGTTCGAGTGCCTGGCACCACGACATCAGCGACAGTTCATCACACGCCCACGGTGGACATGATTTCCTGCGATGACTATCGTTCCTCCCCATAACGACATGCTCGACGCCCTGTCGATCCCTTGATCAAAAATACTCTTCACCACACCGGTACGAGACTGCCCATGCGTTCCTTGCTCAGCACGCCCCTTCGCCGCGCCCTGGCCATCTTCCTGGTCGCCGCCCTCCTCATCCCCACCGGCTGCAAACGCACCCCGGAAGACCTCGAAGTCTGGCGCACCGCCAAAGGCGGCACCGAGCAGCTCGCCACCTGGGCTGAGAGCGAAGAAGAGCCCCTGGAGGTGCGCGTGCGCGCCGTCCAGATCTTGATCGAAGAGGGCGAACACGCCCGCATCCCCCGCACCCTCGATCGCGTCGAAGATGAAGCCGCCCGCCAGGCCATGGCCGACGGCGCCATTCCCACCATCGAGACGATGTGGGCCGCCAACGACATCCCCGAACTCACCGAAGAGATGAAAGAACAGGGCGCTGAGCTCGTCATCGGCGACTCCAAGGCCACCCGCGCCAAAGACGCCGCCTACATGCTCCACCCCTACTTCAGTGAAGGTGCGCAGCAAAAAGCCCAGACCATTCTCAAGGGCTGGCTTGAAAAAGACCTCGAGCTTCGCGACCAGCTCGGCGACGCCACCGTCGCCCAGATCGTGCCCCTGGCCGGCGAGGGCGCTGTAGAGCTCGTCGCGCCCTGGCTCAAAGAGACCTTCCAGCCCGGCCGCATCGCCGCCGCCATGCGCGAGTTCATCCCCGAAGAAGACCAGGGCCCCATTGACGCCGCCCTGGCCGAGCGCGCCCGCGAGGAACACCCCGAGCTCAAACGCGATCTTCCCCAGGCCATCTTCAACGCCAACACCGCCGAAGCCGCCCCCTACTTTGAGTTCGCGATCTTCGACGAAAACACCTCCACCGAGCACATCCAGGCCGCCATGGAAGCCCTGGCCCGCGTCAAAGGCAAAGACGCCACCGAGACCTACCAGAAGATCATCACCGAGCGCCCCGGCCTGATGCGCTGGGTCGCCGCCAACTACATCATCGACACCCGGAAGCGCGAGAGCCTCCCGCTCATCGCCTCCGCCCTGCCCACCACCACCGAGGGCTGGGACATCCCCCGCGAAGACAGCTTTGAGGCCGCCACCTCCCAGGTCTGCAACCTCTACAAGGGCACCATGGAGCGCGAAAAAATCACCGACTTCCAGCCCGTCATCAAAGAGCTCCTCGCCATGGAAAGCTGGCCCGCTCAGACCCTGGGCGTCGTCTGCGCCGGCGTCACCAACGCCACCTCCCTCCAGGCCGATGTCGCCGCCCTGAGCCGTGAGCGCCAGCGCCTCCCCGGCTGGAGCAGCCGCACCACCCTCGGCCAGCTCGCCAGCCAGACGGCCTCCGCGCTTGAGGCCGAATAAGCCTCACCCGATAGCTCCGATCATCACGAAGGCCTGGCACCCACCGCGGTGCCAGGCCTTCGATCTTCTTGAACATTCAACCGCAGTGCCAGGCACCCGCACATCTTCATCTACCTGCACGACTGCCTGGCACCCGCACATCTTCATCTACTTCATCACCACGCACGACTGCCTGGCACCCGCACATCTTCATCCTCGTGCACGACTGCCTGGCACCCGCACATCTTCATCTACTTCATCACCACGCACGACTGCCTGGCACCCGCACATTTTCATCTCCACGCACGACTGCCTGGCACCCGCACATCTTCATCCTCGTGCACGACTGCCTGGCACCCGCACATCTTCATCACCACGCACGACTGCCTGGCCCCCGCACATCTCCATCCCCGTGCACGACTGCCTGGCACCACGGCGTCCCGTTGCCCCCTGACCCCCTCCTCCGATAAACTCGCCATCGCACCGCCCCTACCCCCCTCGCCACGCGAGCATCATGCTCTTCGCCGTCATCAAATCTTTGCTCGGTCGCCGCAACCGCGCCGACGCCGACGCTCCCGCTCTCGACGAGCTGAGTGACGAAGAGCTGATGATCCGCTACGCCGGCGGCAACCAGCAGGCTTTCGCCCTGCTCGTCACACGCCACCAGGGCCCCCTCTACAACTTCATCCTGCGCAGCTGCCGCCAGCCTCCCCTGGCCGACGAACTCCTCCAGGAGACCTTCCTGCGCATCGTCAAGAGCGCCGGCTCCTATTCACCCGACGCAAAATTCACCACCTGGGCCTACACCATCGCCCGCAACCTCTGCATCGACCACGCCAGAAAACACAGCCGCGCCCACACCCTCTCCTTACAAAACGCCCTGGGTGACGATGAGGGCGCCACCCACCAGGACGCCCTGATCGACGAAAACGCCCGCTCGGCCTCCGTCGACCACGACCGCCTCGTCTTCCGCGACCGCCTCGATCGGGCCCTGGCCAACCTCCCCGAAGATCAGCGCGAGGTCTTTATCCTGCGCGAGATCTCCGGACTGAAGTTTCGCGAGATCGCCGACATGCTCGACTGCCCCGAACCCACCATCAAAAGCCGCATGCGTTATGCCCTTCAAACCCTGCGCGGCGAACTTGCCGACTTCGCCTCCCGCAGCTTTGACGCCGACGAAGCCTCCGAGATGTTGCCCTGACCCCTGGGCAGACGCGGCGAAGAGGGAATTAGATCCTTTTCGCCCGCTTTGCGTTTACAGACATGCGACCCGATGCGACCTGCCTTCGAGCCGCATAAAACTAACCTTTCCCGCAAACGGAACCTTTAGCGATGAGCGCGCACGCCCCCCACGATAAACTCCTCGACCTCCTCTACGGCGAACTTCCGCCCGAGGAAGCGAGCGCGTTGCGCGCCGACATCGACGCCGACCCCGAGCTTCGTGCGGCCTTTGAGGAGCTGCGCGCAGCACGCGAACTCATCGCCCAACACACCTCCCCGCCAGCCCGCGTCTCCTCCACGCTGACCGATCTCATCCTGGAAGACGCCCGCACCCACGCGCCCTCCCCCACCCGATCCGCTCCCGACCCCCGGCAGTCCCTCTGGCGCCGCGCCTGGCAGAGCCCCGGCTTCCGCCACAGCCTCGTCGCCGCCGCCCTGCTCGTCGGCGTGGCCGGCATCCTGCGCACCCTGCAACTCGACTCCGCCCCTCGACACCACGCCCCCCTGGCCGAACACGGCATGGCCGCCCCCGTCTCATTTGAATCATCTTCCCCGACTACCGACCAGGAAGATGAGCGTTCACACACGCCCGCAGCCGACGAAGCACCTGTCGAAGAAGCCGCAACAGTCGAAAAGGCCGAACAAGCCGAAATAGCCGAAATAGCCGAAGACACCCTGGCCGAAAATGTCGGCACGATCGGCGACGCACCACCCGCCTCCACCCGCACACAAAACGCCCGGCCCTCGCGCGCCTCGGGGCGCTCCGCACCCGTCGTCACCACCGACCAGGCCCCGGCACGCGAAGCCGAACCTCAGCCTCGTCAGCGACGCACCACTCGAGCCGAAGCCGACCGCACCGCCGCATCTTCAGGCGCCGCCCTGGCCGATACCCCCACCGGCGGCGCGCGCAGCGCCCCCCAACCCGCGGTCTCCCCCCGGCCTCTCGACCGCAGCTACGGCAGCGGCGGACTGGGGGCCTCCGCCGCACCTCAAGAACGCGCAGATGCCTTCGCCGAAACCGAAGATCGCATCTTCAACGCCCCCACGCGCGACAGCGCACCCGCACCTCAAGCCGAGCCCGCCCCTCTGACCCAACCCGAAGGCGCCTCCCCCAAACGGCGCTCCGCCGCACCTTCCACCAGCAACGAGCTCGCCGACTCCGAAGCCGCAGCCGAGGCCGACATCTCCGCCTCCGACGAAATCGCCGAACCCGCTCCCTCCCCCCTTCAACGCGCCCGCCAGGCCCGCGCCGAAGACGACCCGGCCACCACCCTGGTCCACGCCACACAAGCCCTCTCGACCGCGAGCAGCCCCCGCGCCCGCGCCGAAGCCTACACCCTCATCGCCTGGGCCCACGAAGAGCTCGGCAACGACGACGCCGCACAACAGGCCCGCCAGCAAGCCGCCACGATCCTACGCGAGTTCGACGCCACTTCCCCTTGATCGATCGCCTGGCACCACGGCAATTCCATCCTGCACGACTGCCTGGCACCCGATCTTCTCGAACTTGCTCGAAGGCCTGGCACCACGGCGATTCCATCCTGCACGACTGCCTGGCACCACGGCGATTCCATCCTGCACGACTGCCTGGCACCACGGCGATTCCATCCTGCACGACTGCCTGGCACCACGGCGATTCCATCCTGCGCGACTGCCTGGCACCACGGCGATTCCATCCTGCACGACTGCCTGGCACCACGGCGATTCCATCCTGCACGACTGCCTGGCACCACGGCGATTCCATCCTGCGCGACTGCCTGGCACCACGGCGATTCCATCCTGCACGATGGCCTGGCACCACGGCGATTCCATCCTGCACGATGGCCTGGCACCCGATCTTCTCGAACCTGAACGACTGCCTGGCACCCGATCTTCTCGAACTTGCACGAAGGCCTGGCACCACGGCGATTCCATCCTGCACGACTGCCTGGCACCCGATCTTCTCGAACCTGCACGAAGGCCTGGCACCCGATCTTTTTGAACCTGCTCGACTGCCTGGCACCCGATCTTCTCGAACCTGCTCGACTGCCTGGCACCCGATCTTCTTAAACTAGCACGAGTGCCTGGCACCCGATCTTCTCGAACTTGCACGAGTGCCTGGCACCACGGCGATTCCATCTGCACGAAGGCCTGGCACCCTCGCCACCAAACAAAAAACCCCGACGCCTCTACAGGCATCGGGGTTATTTGCACTTCCATAACCGCGCTCCCTCACAGGAGCATGCGATTACTTGAGTTCGACGGTCGCGCCGACTTCTTCAAGGGCAGCCTTGAACTTCTCGGCTTCGTCCTTGTCCGCGCCTTCCTTGACGGTCGAGGGGGCACCTTCGACCAGATCCTTGGCGTCCTTAAGACCCAGACCGGTGAGCTCGCGGACGGCCTTGATGACCTTGATCTTCTGGTCGCCGAAGCTGGCCAGAACGACGTCGAATTCGGTCTTCTCGGCGGCGGCTTCGCCGGCACCCGGGCCAGCAGCCATCATCACCGGAGCAGCAGCGGCGGCGCTCACGCCCCACTTCTCTTCCAGCTCTTCGACAAGACCGGCAAGGTCCATCACGCTCATGTTGCTAAGAAACTCAACGACTTGCTCTTTGGTGACATCAGCCATGGTGTTCTCTCCTTAAGCGCTCGCCAGCACGCGAGCTTTTCTGGTGTTTTTCGTAATGAGTGAAGAGGTCGTCCCTCTCCGATCAGGCGCTCTGCTCGATATCCTGCTTGCGGGCCGTAAGAACCTGCAAAAAGGACGTCGGCGCGGCGTTGAGCGTGCGAACAAACTTGGTGGGAACCGCCGTGAACAGGCTGAGCACTTTCGCGCGCAGCTCGTCTTTGGTCGGCATATCGGCCAGACGCTTGACGCCGGCTACATCCAGCGCCGTCCCGTCCAGGTAGCCACCACGCACCTCATAGGCATCGTGATCCTTGGCGAAGTCTTTCATCACTCGGGCAGGGCTGACGGCATCTTCTTCGCTAAACGCGATTGCCACCGGACCCACAAACATGTCCGAGATCACTTCCATGTCGGTGCCCGAGATCGCCAGCTTCGCCAGCGTATTCTTGACCACCCGGTACTGAACGCCCTCGGCGCGGAACTTCGAGCGAAGTTCGTTGACCGTGTTCACGTCCATGCCCACATGACTCGCCAGGATGACGGATTTCGCCTGCTCGAGATCGGAGCGGATCGACGCGACTTCTTGTTCTTTTTCCGCGCGATTCATCGCATCTCCTTAAAGTCTCGCTTCGAGCTCTCCTGTCGCTTCCGCGACCTGAAAACTCGACGCCATCCAACAACAAAACCCTCGGCACCGAAGGTGCGGAGGGTCTCAGTCAACGTCATCCAGTCCGCCGGCAAACACACCGGCACTGCAATCGGTCGCATCTGATCATCTCCGCGGGACATTAAGAGCGCCTTATGCGCTCACCTGCTTCTTCGATGTCGAAAGCAACTCTATGTCTTCGCTCCGCACAGACTCGCCGCGCGGGGCGTTATCGCCGGGGTCACCCGACTGACGGCGCTCTTCGTAGTCGAGCCCGAAGGCCCCGTCAAGCACCGTGTCCTGCTTTTTGCGAAAAAGACGTCGGCCCCGTCGGGGCCGACGTCTTTCTCACACAATCTTAGAGCATGTCGCGGGCAAACGAGGTGTCCAGCTTGACCGACGGGCTCATCGTCGAGCTCAGCGCGATGCTCTTGAAGTACGGCGCCTTCGAGCTGGCCGGCTTCAGAGATGCAAGCATCTTGAGCAGCGCCACGACGTTCTCCTCGAGCTTCTGCGGCTCAAAGCTGGTGCGGCCCACACCGATGTGGATGATGCCGCCCTTGTCCACGCGGAACTCCACGCGACCGGCCTTAAGCTCTTTGACGATCTTGGCCACGTCGAAGGTCACCGTACCGGCCTTCGGGTTGGGCATAAGACCACGCGGTCCGAGCACACGACCGATGCGACCGACCTGGCCCATCATGTCCGGCGTCGCCACGGTGACGTCCCAGTCGGTCCAGCCGCCGTTAATCTTCTCGATGATCTCATCGCTACCCACAAAATCCGCGCCGGCCTCTTCGGCCTCTTTGGCCTTCTCGCCCTTGGCGAAGACCAGCACGCGGGTGTCTTTACCGATGCCGTGCGGCAGCGAGACAGCACCACGCACCATCTGATCGGCGTGACGGGGGTTAACGTTGAGGTTGATCGCCGCATCGACCGACTCGTCGAACTTCGCGAACGACATCTCTTTGACCAGCGCAACGGCTTCTTCAAGCTCGTAACGCTTCAGGTTGTCGACCTTCGCCGACGCCGCTGCGTACTTCTTTCCGCGCTTAGCCATTGTCCACCTCCATACCGATCACATCCACACCCATCGAACGACACGTCCCGGCCACCGTACGCGCAGCCGCGTCGATGTCATCGGTGGTGAGGTCGGGGAGCTTGATCTCCGCGATCTTCTTGACCTGCTCATAGGTGAGCTGACCGACTTTGTCGCGGTTGGGCACACCGGAGCCCGAGGGAATCCCCAGCTCCTTGAGCACCAGCACCGCCGCCGGCGGGGTCTTGGTGATGAAGTCGAACGAGCGGTCGCCGTACACCGTGATCACGACCGGGATGATCATCCCGGGCTGATCCTGAGTCCGCGCGTTAAACGCCTTGCAGAACTCCATGATGTTGACGCCGTGCTGGCCCAACGCCGGACCGACGGGCGGCGAGGGGTTCGCCTTGCCCGCAGGTACCTGCAGCTTGATCTGTCCTACGACTTTCTTAGCCATGATTCTCCTCTTCTCCGCCCGTCATATGCGGACGTGCAGTCAGCGTCTGCCTCCTGGCCCGGTGACCTCACCCGACCGGCAGACTCCTGCCATAAAAAATCCCCGGATGTTCGACCTGGCCACAACGGCCACAGGCGGTGCGGGGAGCGCTCAACTACAATAAAAAAAGCGCCGGATCAAGGACCCGACGCTTCTTTCTTCTATCTTTTCGCGACTCACTCGTCGGCGACCGATTCGACCTGGTTGAAGTCGAACTCCACCGCGGTCGGACGACCGAAGATCTCCACGAAGACCCGCAACTTCTCCTTCTCCTCCATCACCTCTTCGATGTTGCCGGTGAAGTCCTTGAAGTTGCCCTCGATCACGCGGATCTTATCGCCCTTCTGGAAGTTGTAGGACGGGCCGGTCGACATCTTGCCTTCTTCGATGCGCTCGGTGATCTTGCGGAACTCCGCCTCCGGCACCGGCGTGGGCTTGCGCTGGTTGCCGCCCACAAAGCCGACGATCTTCGGCGTGTTTTTGACCACGTGCCAGGCCCGGTCGCTGAGCACCATCTTCACGAAGATGTAGCCCGCGTAGAACTTCTTGGTACGCTCGCGACGCTTACCGTTTTTGACCTCCACGACCGTCTCGGTCGGAATGAAGATCTCACCGATATCGTCCTCGACCCCTTCCGAGCGAATGCGCTCTTCGAGGGCGAGCTTCGCCTTATTCTCGTACCCGGAGTAGGTCTGGACGATGTACCACTCTTTGGTGTCCGAAGATGCCATGCGTGTTCGTCCTTAAATGCCGATCGTGAGGATGTAGTCGGTAACGCGCTTCCAGATCTGGTCCGATCCCCAGAGGAAGAAGCTCAGGATGATGCTGAAGATAATCACCACCACCGTCGAACGCTGGGTGTCCTTCCAGCTCGGCCAGGTGACCTTCTTAAGCTCGATGATCACTTCGGTCAGGAAGGGATCGACCTTCGGGTGACGCTTCATCCACATGATCAGACCGATCACCGACGCGATCGCCAGCGTCGTGGTCAGCGTCAGAATCGGCGGAATCACCGTGAACTCGGACAGCGCGTCAAACGACGCCCAGATCCATTTGAAGGTCTTGTCGAAAATGACGAACGCCACCACCGCAGTGGAGATATACGTCAGCGTGACCAGGCGCGAAACGTCCATAATTGCTCTCGTTTGGCGCTCTCTCTTAGCCAGCTCATCGTGATCGCGAGCTGCCGGCGCCGGGAACAAAGACGGGGCTCTCGTAATGAGGCCCCGCGCGTAAAATCCCGATTCCTTCGGGAAGCAGGCCAGGAGGGACTCGAACCCCCGACCGTCGGATTTGGAATCCGATGCTCTACCAACTGAGCTACTGGCCTAAACCGCGCTACAGGGTAGAACAGGGCGCATGGGGCGCCCTGTCCTTCATCGTTAGTGGCAACGATGGCCCATTGCGGGTCTATATCGCGCCTCCTGAAGATTCTCCGGGAGGCGCGTTATCATCTTATTCGATGATCTTGGTGACGACGCCGGCGCCGACGGTACGGCTACCTTCGCGAACCGCGAAGCGCAGACCTTCTTCCATGGCGATCGGGGTGATCAGGTTGGCGGTAACCGTGATGCGGTCGCCAGGCATGACCATCTCAACGCCTTCTTCCAGGATGATCTCACCGGTGACGTCGGTGGTGCGGAAGTAGAACTGCGGGCGGTAACCGGCGAAGAAGGGAGTGTGACGTCCACCTTCTTCCTTGGTCAGCACGTAGATCTCGGCGGCGAACTTGGTGTGCGGGGTCACGCTGCCCGGCTTGGCCAGAACCTGGCCACGCTTGACATCTTCCTTCTTGATACCGCGAAGGAGGCAACCGACGTTGTCGCCAGCCTGACCGGCGTCGAGGAACTTGCGGAACATTTCGACGGCGGTAACAACCGTCTTCTCCGGCTTCTCCTGAAGACCGACGATTTCAGCTTCGTCGCCAGGCTTGACCACACCACGCTCGATGCGACCGGTGACGACCGTACCGCGACCCGAGATCGAGAACACGTCTTCGATCGGCATCAGGAAGGTCTTGTCGGTGTCGCGCTCGGGCAGCGGAATGTAACGGTCGACTTCTTCCATCAGCTTCAGGATGGCGTCGGCACCGTAGGGGCCCGACTCGCCTTCAAGCGCCTGAAGCGCCGAACCGATCACGATGGGGATGTCGTCGCCGGGGAAGTCGTACTTGCTCAGAAGCTCGCGAACTTCCATTTCGACCAGCTCAAGCAGGTCCTCATCGTCGACCATGTCGGCCTTGTTGAGGAACACCACCATCGCCGGCACACCGACCTGACCGGCCAGAAGGATGTGCTCGCGGGTCTGCGGCATGGGGCCGTCAGCGGCCGAAACCACCAGGATGGCGCCGTCCATCTGCGCCGCACCGGTGATCATGTTCTTGACGTAGTCAGCGTGACCCGGGCAGTCGACGTGAGCGTAGTGACGGTTGGCCGTCTCGTACTCAACGTGAGCGGTCGAGATCGTGATACCACGCTCGCGCTCTTCCGGGGCCTTATCGATTTCGTCGAACGCCATACCTTTACCGCCAGACGCCTCGGAGAGCACTCGGGTGATCGCCGCGGTCAAGGTGGTTTTCCCGTGATCGACGTGACCGATGGTCCCGACGTTCACGTGGGGTTTCGTGCGCTCGAATTTCTCCTTGGCCATGATTCTCAACTCCTCTGGCGGTTTGGACGCCAAATGTACGTTTGGACAAATGCTTGGGTTGGACGGGCAGCGCCTGGTCACTTTTGGACCGCACGACGTTGCCACCTGACAACATCGCTGAGCCCCTGTCTCCAGGGGCTCATGCGTCCAGTGGCTTTGCCGTAAGCCCTCGATCGGATTCGAACCGATGACCCCTTCCTTACCATGGAAGTGCTCTACCTGCTGAGCTACGAGGGCATGAACGCTCATCAACGTCGCTGCATCGTTGACTCGCTATGTTTGAGAGCGGGAGACGGGACTCGAACCCGCAACCCTCAGCTTGGAAGGCTGATGCTCTACCAATTGAGCTACTCCCGCGCTGACTGACCCGGTTTTTCGTTTCGGTCAGAACGTCTCTCATGGTGGGGGCAGGATTCGAACCTGCGAAGGCTGAGCCGCCAGATTTACAGTCTGGTCCCTTTGACCGCTCGGGAACCCCACCGGGCGCGATTCCTACTATGTGACTTCGAGAGCCGAGTCAACCTCATTTCTCGAAAAAAGCTGGCGACGGGACTCGAACCTGCAACCTACTGCTTACAAGGCAGTTGCTCTACCAATTGAGCTACGCCAGCAAACGCTGTCGGTTACTTCGATGACCGCGTCTTGCGTTGTGCGGCCCCGTCAGCAGGGGCAGATAGATATAGTCCCCTCGAAAGAGTGTCAAGCGAAAAGCGACCGCTTTTTTCACTCCACGTCATTTCCTTCATTTCGGCGTCATTCCTAGCGATCGTGCGCGATCGTAGAGCGCTACAGCCGCCGCTACCGACACATTTAAGCTCTCAACGCCCTCACGAAGGGGAATCGTCACCCTGAAATCGCACTCTTTGGCCACGTTCGGGCGGATCCCACGATGCTCTCCGCCCATCACCAGCGCCGCACGCATCGACCAGTCCTGCTCCCAGAGCGCGCTTCCTCCCTCGGCCAGGGTGCCAACCACCCAGAAGTTTGCCTCCTTAAGCTCACGCAACGCACGAGCGATGTTGGTGACCTGCACCACCGGCACATGAAACGCCATGCCCGCAGACGCACGCACCACCGCCGCACTGACGCCTGCGGCGCGATCTTTGGCCACGATCACCGCGTCCACGCCAAACGCGGCCGCGCTGCGCAGGATCGCGCCCAGGTTCCCTGCGTCCTGCACCTGCTCGAGCACCAGCACACACGCCGGGCTGCGATCGCCCACACGCTCGATCACCTCCCCCAGGCTCGCGTAGGGAAAGGAGCCCACCCTCGCGGCGATGCGTTGATGGTTTCCCTCACAGAGCTCATCCATCTCTTCTGCGCTCACAGAGCGCACGCTCAGACGTCGATCCTCAGCTACCTGTGCGATCTTCTCGAACTTCGGATCGCCCAGCTGGCCGACCACGTAGAGCTCTTCGACCGAACGAGGTGCCCTCGCGAGGACCTCCTCGACCGGGTGCACACCAAAAACGATCATCGGATCTCCTCCAACCAGCTCACCACCGAGTCGCACACCGCGTCGACCGCTGCGCCCGGATCGGGCGCCTGATAGATCGGGCGGCCGATCACAAGATACGTGCTCCCCGAGGCCATCGCGCGCCCGGGCGTCATCGTGCGTGCCTGATCGTCGCCGGCGATGTGCACATCTTCCAGACGGATGCCCGGGGTCACCAGCACAGGCTTCGCGCCAACGCGGGCGCGCAGCCCCTCGGCCTCATGCGCCGAACAGACCACACCATCAACCCCCGACTTCAGCGCCAGCGCGCCGAGCTTCTCCGCCCAGTCGGTCACCCCCATGCCCACCCCCACCGAGGGGAGCTCCCGAGACTTGAGGCTGGTCAGCGCGCTGACCGCCACCACAAGCGGCGGATCATCGGGGCGCCCCCGCTCCGCTCCCCGCACTGCCTGCCGCAGCATCGCCTCGCCGCCACTGGCGTGGACCGTCAGCATAAAGACGCTG
Source organism: Lujinxingia vulgaris (assembly GCF_007997015.1). NCBI lineage: Bacteria > Deltaproteobacteria > Bradymonadales > Lujinxingiaceae > Lujinxingia > Lujinxingia vulgaris. The sequence goes on along the minus strand of NZ_VOSM01000015.1, from coordinate 46,535 downwards.
GGATGCTCCGCAGCCGCCGCGCACGCGTCACTGACCACGCTGGGGATGTCGTGGAACTTCAAGTCCAGAAAGACCTTCGCTCCCCGCGCTTCCAGCGCTTGCAGGATCGACGGGCCATAGCGCGTAAACAGTCGCATCCCGACCTTATAACGCGCCACCCGCTCGCCAAGCGTGTCCACAAGCTGGAGTGCTTCCTCCAGGGTGTCGAAGTCCAGCGCCACGACAACCCGTTCGCGCACCAGCTCCGCGGCGCGAGCTCCCAGATCGCTCATCGTTCCCCTCGCGCGTCCTCAATCAACGCTTTGATGCGGTCCACAACCTCGCTCAAGGGCACCATCTCGTTTTCGGATTGATGCCGCATCTTCAGCTCCGCCTCCCCATTCTCCACGCCCCGTCCACCCAGGGTCAGACGCACCGGGATCCCGATGAGATCGGCGTCCTTGAACTTATTGCCCGCCCGAAGATCGCGATCATCGAGGATCACCTCCACGCCGGCGGCCTGCAGCTCGTTGTAGATGCGCTCGGCCTCGGAGACCACAAGCTCATTTTTGAGGTGCAGCGGGCAGATCACCACCTGATAGGGCGCCACAGCCATCGGGAAGATGATGCCGTCATCATCGTGGTTCTGCTCGATCACCGCCGCCAGAATTCGCGTCACGCCGATCCCGTAACACCCCATCTGCATCGGGCGATGCTCACCGTTCTCGTCGAGCACGTTGGCGTTCATCGCTTTGGAGTACTTGTCGCCCAGGAAGAAGACGTGGCCCACCTCGATGCCGCGATGCGCCTCCAGCGTGCCGCCGCAACGCCCGCAGATATCGCCGGCGCCGGCCTGGCGAAGATCCACAAACGCGCTGACCTCAAAGTCGCGCCCGTGATTGACGTTGACGTGGTGCTTGTCTTTGAGGTTCGCGCCGACGATGAAATCGACCATCGGCTCCACCGCAAGATCCGCGATGATCTCAACGCCTTCTACGCCCACCGGGCCGGCAAAACCCACCGGCGCTTTGGTCAACGCCTCGACCTCCGCGTCGCTGGCCATGCGAAGTTCCTGAACATCGCGCCCCAGCTCTCCGTTGAGGTACGCCTTGAGCTTGAGCTCATTGACCTGGTGATCGCCGCGCGTCAGGACGATCAGCGCCTTCTCGTCGGCCATATACACGAGCGTCTTCACGATCAGCTGCGCCGGGCGCTTCAGGTACGCCGAAACCTCCTCGATCGTACGCGCCTTCGGGGTGCGCAGCGTCGCAAGCTCCGAGCCGCTGGGCTCGCCGGCTTCGGCAACCTCCAGGCGAATCTCGGCCTTCTCCACGTTGGCCGCATAGCCGCACTCGGTGCAGCTGACGATCTCGTCTTCGCCCGTCTCCGCAAGCACCTGGAACTCATGGGAGCGGCTCCCGCCGATGTTACCGGTGTCGGCCTCCACCGCCCGATACTCCAGCCCCAGCCGCTTGAAGATGCGGTGGTAGGCCTCAAACATCACGTCATAGCTTTGCAGCGCGCCCTCCTCATCCACATCAAAGGAGTACGCGTCCTTCATGATGAACTCGCGCCCGCGCATCAGCCCGAAGCGGGGGCGCGTCTCGTCGCGAAACTTCGTCTGGATCTGATAGACGTTGAGCGGGAGCTGTTTGTAGCTCTTCACGTCACCGCGGATCATGTCGGTCACGACCTCTTCGTGGGTCGGACCGAAACAGAACTCCGCGCCCTTACGATCGCGAAAGCGCAGAAGCTCCGCGCCGTAATGCGTCCAACGTCCCGACTCCTGCCACAACTCGGCAGGTTGCACCGCCGGAAGATGCACCTCCTGGGCGCCGGCGCGGTCCATCTCCTCGCGCACGATCTGCTCGATCTTGCGTACGCTGCGCCAGCCCAGCGGCAGAAAATCATAGATCCCGCGCGCCAGCATGCGGATAAATCCGCCGCGAACCAGGAGCTGATGGCTGACGACCTCGGCCTCCGCCGGATCTTCTTTTCGAGTGGGGACAAACATCGTGGAGAGTCGCATAGGCTCCGTTCCATCTTCTGCAGTTATGTTGGGCCAGTTCGGGCGCACCGGTGGCGCGAGCAGGCGCATATAAACGCCTGCCGCCGCGTCGTGTCAATCACGCCCGCCCTGCTTCACTGCGATCGCACGCCTCCCACTTCAGGCGCGCCCTCTTAGAGAACTGCGATCCCCAGCGCCATCAACCCGAAGATGACGACCATCGCAAAAATCCCCAGCGCGACGAGCCCCAGCTGGATGTACCCCAGGATCATCCCCACCGTGGCCACGGTCAGCCCCGCCGAGGGAGACTCCCCTCGACGGATATGCCCCCGCTCGATATGCCCGCAGATCACCGCTGCGATCGCGGCCACCGCCGGCAACAGCGTCCACGCCCCTACCCCGCAGAAAAGCGCCGCCCAGGCCATCTGCGAGGGCTTATTCTCCGGCATGCTCTGCGACGGATGGTGCGGGCGGTGAGGGGGCGGCGAGTGATGAGGTGTGTGCGTCATAGGATAGCATCTCGCGGGTGACAGCTGTGGTATGCGTCTCGGACGGCGACCATGCGCCCGATCGTTGAAGTAAACGCCGGGCACCACCTTAACGGATAGCGCACGGACTTTCATTCTCGCACTTCCATGACATCGCTCAGAAAGTTTGGACACCCCTGCTCAAACGTCTAGTCAGATTCTTTTCCGTGCTAAATATTTAACGCTCCGATGACGTTCAACCGATCCGATCGTTTCGCCGAACTCCTCTATTTTCGGTGCCTATGACCTCCTCTGAGACCAGCCCCCCACAGCACGCGGCCGCCGAGACGTCCGTGAAGTCGCCGCCCGACGCGCCCCGAGTTCGCGTGACGCTGGTGCGCACGCTGCTGCTCAGCCTTCTCCTGCACGCGCTGGGCGCGCTGCCGGTGATCTTCGCTGACGCCGCTCCCGAGGTGGGTCTGGACAGTGAGTGGATCGGGCGATTCGCCGAGCTTGAGGGCATCGGCCACGGCAGCGAAGACTTCGACCCGCAGCGCGAGACCGACTGGGAGGAGCCGCTGATGCACAGCGCGTTGCTCGCGGAGGAGGAGCCTCCCGAGCCTGAGGTCCCGGATGAAGAGCCTCCGAGCGAGCCCGCAAACGAGGAGCCTGCGGCCGACGAAGCTCCCGAGCCTCAAGCCCGGGAAGAAGAGGCGGCCGGAGCGCCGGAGCCCCAACCTCAAAACGATCTTCCCGCGACCGCTTCCGCTGCGCCCGAAGAGGCACTTCCCCCTGACGAGGATCGCAACGCGGCGAGTGAAGAGTCGACGTCTCCCGAGGTCGCGGAGGATCCGCCCTCGCCGGCCAGCGCAGACGCGCCGGCGGTGCCCGCCATCGATCGCTCCAGCCCGAGCAACCTCCCCGATATGCGTCACTATGGACCGGGCAACGCGCGCATGACCGCGCTGGTGCGCCTCGACCGACTGCGTGGCGCGCCCTACCAGCAGCAGGCCTCCCGGCTGATTCAGGCCGTCCCCGACTACCGCATCCTTTTGGAAACTACCGGCCTCGATCCGATCACCGAGCTCGACGCCATCTTCATGGCTTCGGCCAACCCCAACCACCTCCACGAGACCTTTCTGGCGGTGCGCCACCGCTACGACAACAGCGAGCTTCGCGAACTTCTCGACGGTCGTTTCGCCGAGCCGCCCCCCTGGAGCGAAGGCGGCCGTCCCGCGCGCGCGCTCGTTCCCGACACCGGTCGCTACCGCGATCCCCGCCAGGTTGTGCTCGCCGCCCGAGGCCTGGCGCTGGTCGGAAAGCCCGGCTGGTTTGGCCACTTCGACCGGCGTATCGCGTCCGACTCCGAGATCGCCGACGGCGCCCAACTCCCCGAGAACTTCCGCCTCCTTGACGGCCTGCGCCGCATCGAAGAGGTCGCCGAAGAACAAAACACCATCGCGTTGATCAGCGCGTCGGGCCTCGTCTACTACGCCCCGGGCATCGGAACCCTCCCGCGCTTTGAGGCAGTTCGCCTGAGCCTCACTCACCCGGCCAACCCGCGCCTGACCATCGATCTTCGCTTCCGCTCCGAGTCCCAGGCCGCCTCATTCGCCGAGAGCTGCCCCTCGCTCCAACGACGCATCATCGGCGGCATTCCCGCCGCCCGCATGCTCGGCATCGCCGCGCTGATCGAGCGTCTGGAATGCTCCCACTCCGAAGACTACGTCACCGTCACCGGCCAGTACTCCGCTCGCGAGCTCACCTCCATCCTGCAATTCGCCACCCCCTTCGTCCCTCGCCCCCCCTCTCTCACGGGCCTCCCGGAGCCGCCGCCCCCTCCCGCCCCCCCCCAGGCTCCCACCGGTACCTCCGAGACCAGCCCTCCCGACGCCGGGGACACCACCGACGACTCAGCGCCCTCACCGTCGGCAGACACCGAATAGATCGAAACCTGGCGTGCGAGTGCCTGGCACCCGGTCTTTTCAATCTTGTACGAGTGCCTGGCACCCGATCTTCTCTAACCTGCACGAGTGCCTGGCACCCGGTCTTTTCAATCCTGCACGAGTGCCTGGCACCCGATCTTCTCTAACCTGCACGAGTGCCTGGCACCCGATCTTCTCTGACCTGCACGAGTGCCTGGCACCCGATCTTCTCTAACCTGTACGAATGCCTGGCACCCGGTCTTTTCAATCCTGTACGAATGCCTGGCACCCGATCTTCTCTAACCTGTACGAGTGCCTGACACCCGATCTTCTCTAACCTGCACGAGTGCCTGGCACCCGGTCTTTTCAATCCTGTACGAATGCCTGGCACCCGATCTTCTCTAACCTGCACGAGTGCCTGGCCCCCCGACGCACCTTTGCCACCACCCTCTCCGACGCGGTATAGGCTCAGGCACGAACACCTCATCCCTCGATCTTCTGGAGTGACCATGCCCACCCCCGGCCTCACTGACCACGATCGCGCCGACGCGCGCCGCGTCGCCGACCACCTCCGAGAGCGCTGGAAACTGGATGCCGAGCTGCAACCTTTCCGCCACCTCGCCATCGACTCCCATGCCGCCGAATGGCCGCACCTGCACCTCGAAGACGTCACCGGCATCCCCTTCTTAGACGGCATCGTGGGCATTGAGCAGTACCAGCACCGCGCCCGTGTGCGCGCTCAAGACGGCGACCTCTTCGCCGCCGGCACTGCCCCGGCAGAGGGCTACGAAGAGTACTGCCAGCAACGCCTGGCGCTCGGTGCCCCCGATCTTGTCCTGGCCACCGACGAAGATCCCCGCGCCATCGCGCGGGCCTGCAACACCCCCGAGGTCCTCGACCGCCTGGCCAGCCACGCCCGCGAGGCCGGCGGCCTGGTCATTCACCCCTACATGGCCATCGCGTCGGTCTGGGAGCTGGCCGAGGCGCTGCGCGCCCGCACCGATCTTCCCTGCGCGGTGCTCGGCCCGCCGCCTCCCACCCTCTGGATCGCCAACGATAAGAGCCACCTCTCCACGCTCGTCGAAGAGCTGCTGGGCCCGGAATGGATCGTTGAGACCGCGCGCGCAAAAGACGCCCGCGCCATCGCATCCTCCCTCTCTGAGCTGGCGTCGCGCTGCGACTGGGTCGGCTTAAAGCGCACCCGCTGCGCCTCGGCGATGGGCAACCTCGTGCTCGATGCCCGCGAGCTTCGCGCCGCCTCGCCAGAGGAGCTGCTCACCCTGGTGGAGACCTTCCTCACCCGCACCCAGTGGTGCGAGGGTGAAGACGTGCTCATCGTCGAGTGGGTTCAAACCGACCTCTCCCCCTCCACCCAGGTCTGGATCCCGCCCGCCTCCCAGGGGCCTCCTCGCCTCGACGGCGTCTATGAACAACTTCTCGAAGGCCCCGAGAAAATGTTTCTGGGAAGCCGCCCCTCCACCCTGCCTGAGGCCCTGAACGCAAAAATGGGCCAGGCCTCGCTTAAGGTCTGCGACGCGCTGCAGCAGCTGGGCTACGTGGGCCGCTGCTCCTTTGACTTCATCGTCTCCGGCGATCCGAGCAGCCCCGATGCCCACCCGCGCATTACCGAATGCAACGGCCGCTGGGGCGGCACCTCCACCCCCATGCACCTGGTCGATCGCCTCTTCCCGGGCAGTCGCCCCCACTACGTGGCCACCGATTTCTACCTGCCTCCCTCGCACCAGGGCATCACCTTCCCCGAGCTCTGCGAGCAGCTCGGCGATGACCTCTACGACGCCTCCACCGGCACCGGCCGCTTCATCCTCTACAACGTGGGTCCCCTGGCCGAGCGCGGGAAGTTCGACATCATCGCCCTGGGCGATACCCCGGCCACCGCACGCCAGAACCTCGAAGAGCGCCTTCCCCAACGCCTCGGTCTCTGAAGTTTGATAACCTGAAGATCGATAACCTGAAGATCGACAGCCGGGCCCCCGGGGATCCCCCCCGGGGGCCCGGCTTTTGAGTGTCGGGCTAAAACTCCCAGGCCACCTCGCGTGGCGTCCCCACCTGGGTGCCGCTCGGCTCGGAGCCCAGACGCCCGTGCTCGGCGTTGCCCCAGCACAACAAGCGCCGGGTCTCATCCTCAATGGCGCAGCTATGCGTGTCGCCGGCGGCGACCTTCTCCCACTCCGTCCCCGGTAAGATGCGCGTCACTGGCGCGACGATCTCGCTGATATGCCCGCTGATCTGGTGGCGATCATTATTGCCCCAGCACCGCAGCACCTTCTGCATATCGATCGCGCACATATGCCCGCGCCCCCCGCTGAGCATCGCCACCTGTGAAACGCCCATCAGCTTAAACGCCTCGGTCGACTGCACCGCTCCTTCAACGGGCACCGCTCCCCAGCAGCGCACATCGCCCGCACCACTTATCCCACAGCTGTAGAGCTCCCCGGCCACAAGTCGCGTCACGCCTTCGGATCCCCCCACCTTGCGAACCTCTCCCGAGTCGCCCTCCCCCTCCAGATAGCCAACCGCGCCGTAGCGTCGATCCCCAAAACACCACACCTCGCCATTGGCAACCGCGCAGCTATGCTGCGCGCCCACCGTCACATCAGCAGCCCAGCTGCCTTCGACCGCCTCGATCTCCACCACCACCCCATCCGCAATGGCGCTGGCCGGCCCGATCTGCCCGAACGCACCCGAACCCCAGCAGTAGAGCTTCCCCTCTCGCCAGCCGCAGCTATGCTGCGCGCCCACCGCCACTCCCTGCCAGTCCGAGCGCTGTCCCACCCGCGTCACCCCGAGCGCGCTGGCCTCCTGCGGTGAGACCTGCTTGGCCTCATTGGCCCCCCAACAATAGAGCTGCCCGCCCGTATTCACCGCGCACGTATGCGCCTCACCGGCGGCCACCTGGGCCCACTGCCCCTCCACTCGCCATGCTCGCCAGGTCCCCTCGGTCTGCGTCACGCCCAGCTGTCGGGAGGTGTTGTCTCCCCAACATAAGAGCGCGCCCGTCTCCAGAATCCCGCAGCTATGCCGCCCCCCGGCGCTGACCTGCTGCCAGCGCGGTGCCTCCACCTCAAACTGCGACGCATAGCGCTCACACGCCCCGCTCTGCGGGTCGCACCCCTCCACCTGCACCAGGTAACGCCCCGGCCCGGGCACCTCCACCGCCACCGTCCCGGCCTCGTCGCAACTCCACGTCAGAGGGCTACCGCAGCTGGCCTGCGCGCAGCCCTCCTCCAACGCCCACATCCCGCAGCTCAGCTCGCAGCCCGCCGCATCACACGCGATCGTCAACTCCCCCACCTGCCGGAAAAAGCGCGACGCCCTGAGAGCGCCTTCAACCGCCAGCCCCACCGGCGGCCCAACATCGAAGCTCCACCGGACCTCCGCGCTGGCCTCATCCCCCTTCCAGGCACGCGCAGCCAGCACGTGGTCCCCCTCCTCCAGATCCTCCCACACATAGGTCGATCCGCAGCTCTCAAACGCCTCCCCATCCCGCGCGCACTGCAGCTCACAGCTCTGAGGCTCGCAGCCCAACTCAAAATACGCCGCGCCACCTGCCGCCGCGACCTCCGGCCCATCGAGGATCATCGCCCGCACCGCCCCGGGCTCCGGCTCCTCGCCGGCGTCGACGCCCAGCTCCAGCGCGGCCTCCCCGTCGACCATCAACACACAGCCCGCCCACAACGAGGCCATCCCCAACAACGCCCACACCCGCAGCACACCACAACCCCACGCAAGACTTCTCCGCATGGCTCACCTCTCTTAAAGCGTGATCCAGCGCGTCTACAGCCTCAACGTCGTCGCGCGCCCTCCAGTTATGTCACTTCAATGCGCCCAAATTAACACAGCCGCAAAGCCCCCGCCAACCCCTCGGGGGCACAGCCGTAGGTTAGCGCTCCGGCGGCTCCTGATTGACCTCCACCAGCGCCCGGTAAAGCTCTTCACCTTCAGCTTCGGCCAGCTCCGCGAGCACTCCGGCAAGCTCAAGCTGATCCTCGATCAGCGGCGCCAGCTCATCGACCTCCCAGGCCCCGGCGAGTTTGATGCCGTTGATGAAAAAGGTCGGAGTGCCCTGAACGCCGGCGTTGTAGCCTGCCTCCACGTCGGCCTGAATCCGCGCGGTGACCGCATCGCTGCGCATCCGCTCGTAAAGATCGTCGCCCTCATAGCCGGCCTGACGCGCCATCGCCTCCAGGCGCGCGTCGCTCAGATCACCATCGGCCTCAAAGAGCAGGTCGTGCATCTTCCAAAAATCGCCGCCATCTTCCACCACCACCGAGGCCGCTGCAGCGTGGGCGGCGCGCGTGTGGCTCGGCAGCGGATAATGCTTGTAGACAAGCCTCAAGCCCTGCTCCCCGTAACGCTCCACCAGCGCATCCCAGGTGTGGCGCGCGCGCTCGCAGAAGCCGCACTGAAAGTCCGAAAACACCACCACCGTCACCCGCGCATCCTCCGCCGACGCCCCCTTCACCGCCGACTCGCCAACCGGAATGTACGCGACCTCAAAGCCCTCCGCGACGGCCTCCTCTTCAACCTCGGCGACCTCCTGCCAGTTCACCGGCTGATAATTCTCCAGAGTGCGACGCCAACTCACCGCCTCGGCCGCCACCCCGGCATCCAGCAACGCTTCGGCCGCCTCCAACTCGCCATCGACCACGGCCATCCACTCCGCAGGCTCCACCGCCCCGACCACCCGCACCCCGTTTACAAAATAGGTCGGCGTGCCCTGCACCCCCACCCGCTCGCCAATGGCGCGATCCCGGGCGATCACCTGCTCGGTGTACGCGCTGTCGCGATCCTCTCGCCAGCGCGCCACATCCAGCCCCACCTCGGTGGCCATCGCCTCGAGCCTGCGCTCTCCGAACTCCCCTTGAGCTTCATAGATCTTCTCCAGGTACTCCCAGAACTTCCCCTGCGCCTGGGCCGACACAAGCGCGCGATGCGCCCCCTCCAGCTCCGCATCGTCGCTCAGGGGCCAGAAGCGGTAGAGCACCCGCACGCCCTCCCGCGCCTCCATCATCGCCTTGAGCGTCTGGTGCCCTCGCGCACAATACCCGCATCGAAGATCGGCAAAGACCTGCACCGTCACCGGGGCATCGGCCTCCCCCCACACCGGCGCCCCTTCGGTCGGCAGCGGAATCATCGCATCGACCGACTCCCCGGCCGCCCGCGCCCGCTCCATCACCTCGTAGCGCCGCGCCTGCTCGGCCGCCTGCGGGGAGGCGCAGTAGGTCAAAAAACGCTGCCCCTCTTCACTGACACACTGCTCCGCACTCAGCGCCTTCGTCGCCTCGCCACCGGACGCGCACCCCACTCCCAGCGCCATCGTCCCTACCACCAGCGCGCCCAGCCCCTGCATCTTCATCCACGTCATCCGCCGCATCCTGCGCTCCCTGCTCACCCGAGCCTGATCGTCATCACCCATCATCACTTCCATCCCACACATCACATCGTCGCCCCATCTTCAGATCGGGCTCGTACCCATCGCCCAGGGCACCACCAGGAGCACCACCACCGCCCCCAGAAAATACAAACCGCGGATCGCCCGAAGCCGCCGGTCGAGCCGCGCGCGCTCGGCCTGAAGCTGCTCCGCCCCGGCAACCTCTTCATCGATTTTATAATAACGCGGCAGCGCCCGCTGCGGCCACGCCAGAAAGGAGCCCACCAGCAACACCACCGCCGGCGTCGGGTTCTCCTGCAACCACCCCGCCCAGCTCCCCGCCAGCCCCACCGCCACAAAGAGCGCGTAGCCCACCGCGCTCAGACGCACCCTCCAGCGCATCACCCGATCGAATGAATCAAGCTCGTCGTTCACACCTTCTCCCTTCTGCCAGAACCTCGATCGCCCAGACACCGCGCGATCTTCTCGCTGACCTCAACCACTCGACCAACGTTCGCCTTCCCTACCACCCGCGCTTGGCCCACCGCCACCAATACGGTAAAAACCTGTACGTCTTCGCCCCTCCCCCACTGCTCTTGTTTGAGGACTTTATGGGCGCCCCCGCTTCGATGAAATCACTCCTCGCTCTTCCTATCGTCGCCGCACTCGCCATCAGCTCCGGCTGCAGCCTCACCCTGGACCTGGACCAGTGCACCTCAGACACCGACTGCGCCGGCGACCAGATCTGCTCGGCCGACGGCTTGTGCGCCGCCCCGGGTGAAGACCAGGGCCGCCAGCTCACCGGCGGCCCCTGCCAGCGCCTCGAAGGCGACACCGAACACGACGATCCCTTCCTGATGGGCGTCGTCCTGCAACTCTCCGGCAGCGGCGCGGGCTTTGGCACCCCGATGCTCGAGTCGATCCTGCTGGCGACCAACAACATCAACGGCTTTGGCGGCATCGCCGGCCGCCCCATCGGGCTGGTCGTCTGCGACACCGCCGGCAGCAACGCCACCGCGCGCCAGGCTGCCGAGCACCTTGTCGACAACGCCGAGGTCAGCGCCATCATCGGCTTTAACTCCAGCCAGACCATCAGCATCAGCCAGGACATCACCGTCCCCAACGATGTGCTGATCATGAGCCCGTCGGCCACCGCCCAGACCATCAGCGGTCTGGCCGACAACGATCTGGTCTTCCGCACCGCCCCCAACGACGAGTTTCAGGCCGAGGCCTTCGCCGAGCTCCTCTCCCACACCCTGGAGACGACGCTCCCCGACGCCGGCATCACCGAGCCCAAACTCGCCATCATGGTCCGCCGCGACGACAGCTACGCTGAGGGGTTGAGTGAGACCATCATCCCCATGCTGCCCACCGCCATCACCTCCGGCGGCGAAGATCGTTTCACCGTCGACAACTACACCAACTCCGGCGTCGGCGAGCCCGTCGATTACACCGGCGATGTCGCCGCAGTCGCCAGCCAGAGCACCCCGCCCGATGTCGTCGCCATCTTCGGCAGCGCCGAGGCCTGGGAGCTGATCTCCTACTTTGAGATCGCGCTGGAGAACCAACCCCTCTACTTCGGCGTCGACGCCATGAAGAACGCCCAGCTCGCCGGCCAGGCTGACCCCTCGCTTGAAGGTCGCATCTGGGGCACCGGCCCGCGCAACGTCGGGGATGCCGGCTACCAGCCTTACCTGAACTTCAGGCTTCAGTTCGAACCTCTGCTCGGCGAAAACCCCGACAAATACCAGTTTGTCGCCAACGCCTTCGACGCCGTCTACGCCCTGGCCTTCGCCGCCGCCGCCGAAGGCTTCACCGGCCCCGAGCTCGCTCAAGGTCTGCGCCGCTTAAGCCAGGGCCCCGAGATCACCCCGCGCGCCGCCGAGGCCCAGCAGGCCGTCAACACCCTGCTCGAGGGCGGCTCGGTCACCTACCTGGGCGCCAGCGGTCCGATGTTCTTTGATGAAAATGGCGATCCACAACCCACGCCGATCTCGCTATGGTGTTTCCAAGACGCTTCCGTTCCTGAAGAGGGCGAGATCTACTCGGAATCCCGAGAGTTTACGCCCCTGACCTGCTCCGAACCCGAAGGCTGAGCCTTAATGGCCCGGCCCGCGCCCTGTTGAGGCACCCTCGATGAACCTGCTGCACCGGCTTATAGGATCGTCCGCACTGGCCACCGCGCTGCTCTTCGGCGCGCTCTCCTCCGGCGGGTGCAGCCTGCTCATTGAGACCGAGACCTGCCAGTCCGATGCAGACTGCTCCGTGGGCACCTGCACCGCCGATAACATCTGCACAGATGGCGCCGCAGCGACCTGCTCGGACGACACCCCCTGCCCCGAAGGCCAGCTCTGCGGCGAAGATGACCAGTGCGTCTCCGGCAGCGGACTGCTCGCTCCGCCCTGCGAGCTGAGCTACGGCAACATCGCCGCCGAAAACGCCTTTAACCTCGGCGTGCTCCTGCCCCTCTCCGGCCCCGAAGAGGGCTTTGGCCGCCCGCTGCTCAACGCGATTCGACTGGCGCAAAACGACTTCAACGGCATCGGCGGCGTGCTCAACCGCCCCGTCGGCCTGATCGTCTGCGACACCCAGGGCCTCGACGACGAAGCCCTGGCCGGCGCTCGCCACCTGGTCGAAGAAGCCGGCGTTGAAGCCATCATCGGCCCGGACTACTCCAGCCAGACCATCGACATCGCCACCAGCCTGACCATCGACAACGAAGTCGTGCTCATCAGCCCCTCGGCCACCGCCGCCACCATCAGCGGGCTCAGCGACAACGACCTCGTCTGGCGCACCGCCGCCTCCGACGTCATCCAGGGCATCGCGCTTGGCGAACTTCTCACCTACATGCTCGCAGACGTCGTCGAGGCCGAGGCCCCCAAACTCGCCCTCCTCACCCGCCGCGACGACACCTACGCCGACGGGCTGCAGAGCGCGCTCATCGCGCAACTTCCCGCCGAGATCACCGGCGGCGACAACTCTCGCTTTGCCCCCTACAGCTACGCCAACGCCAGCGCCGGTCAGACCGGCGACGACTACTTCGACACCGTCGGCGAAGTCATCGCCGATGCCGCCTCCACGGGTGAGCCCGATGTGGTCGTGATCCTCGGCTCCTCCGAGGCCTGGGAGATCGCCGCCGCCCTCGACGAAGGCTTAAGCGGCTCGCCCCTCTACGTCTTCGTCGATGCCGCCCGCAACACCGACCAGGCCCAGGCCGCCCCCGAATCCCTGCAGGGACGCATCTGGGGCACCGCCCCGCAAAACATCGGCGCGGCCGACTATGCCCCCTACATCAGCTTCCGCCTCAAGTACCTCTCGGAGTACAACCGCGATCCCAACGACTTCCAGTTTGTCGCCAACGCCTTCGACGCCCTCTACGTGGTGGCGCTGGGCGCGGCCGGCGAAGGTTTCACCGGCCCCGAGATCGCCGAGGGCATGAAACGTCTGAGCTCCGGCAACACCGTCGACCCGGGGCAAAGCCAGGCGCAGAGCGCCATCAACACCCTGCGCGGCGGTGGCTCCATCAACTTCCGCGGCGCCTCCGGCCCGCTGAACTTCGACGAGAAGGGTGATCCTCAGGCCAGCCCCATCGCCCTGTGGTGCTTCGACTCCAACCGCCTCCCGGAGGCCGGCGTCATCCTCAACGAGATGCTCGAGTTTGTCCCCCAACTCTGCGGCCAGGACCCCTTCGACGATGAGCCCATCGATGAGGGCGACACCGACGCCGACGTCGGACCCGACGCCGACATCGACGCCAGCGATGCCGACGAAGACGCCGCCGTTATTGGACCTTCCGACACCGACCTCTCGCGAGACACCGACTAAGCCCGGAGCCCGTGATGACCTCTCAAACCTCTCCCATCCACTTTGTCATCACGGGCTTTGAGCCCTTTGGCGACCACGCCTACAACCCTTCCTGGCATGCCGCCAGAAACCTGGCAGACACCCTCGACTCGCGAAGCGCGCGCGCCCACCTGCTCTCAGTGACCTACACCAGCGCCGCGCAATTTGCCCGCGCCCACCTGGAATCGCGGGCGACCGCCCCCGGCTCACGCGTCATCTTCGTGCACCTGGGCCTGGCCGCGCGCCGCGATCATCTCGCTTTTGAGGAGCGCGCACTCAACCGCCGCGACCACATCCCCGACAACGCCGAGCGCCCCCTCAACCCCGCGCTTCCGCCCGAACAACCGCTCCTCACCGGCGATCTTCCTCACCGCCACACCCACCTGCCTCTGGCCGAACTTCAAACGTGTTACGAGCACCTGCGCACCGACGATCTTCCCCCGAGCAAGCTCAGCCAGGACTGCGGCTCCTACGTCTGCAACGCCCTGCTCTACCACTCCCTGCGCGCCGCCGAGGCCGCCCGCGCCCACGGCATCCACGCCGACGCGATCTTCATCCACCTCCCCCCGCTCACCCCCGATCAGGCCCACCGCACGGGCCGCGCGCTGGCAAAGTCCTTCATCGCGCTCTTCGACGGCGGCATCAGCGCCTAAGCCCCTGCGCCACCGCCACCTCTTCGATCGTGCGCCGCAACCACTTATGCGCCCCACTGCGGTGCGTGCGCGGGTGCCAGGCCATCGACACAGTGCCCCGCTCCAGCTCCACCGGCGGATCGAAGATGCGCAGCGGCAGAAAACTCGCAAAACTCTCCGCCACGCTACGCGAGGTCGTCAGCACATAGTCGGTCGCCGCCACCAGATGCGGCGCCACCATGAAATGCGGCACCACCACCGCCACGCGCCGCGATCGTCCGTGCTCGGCCAGCGTCATATCCACAACGCCCTCATCATCGCCCCGTGGCGAGACGAGGATATGCGAGAGCTTGCAGTAGGTCTCCAGATCGAGCGTCTTCCCCACCCCCGGATGCCCCTGGCGCACCACCGAGACCAGGTCGAGCTGAAAGAGATCTTTGCGATAGAGCGTCTGCGGCACATGCTCCGGCAGCCCCAGCGTCAACACCAGATCGAGCGCTCCGGTGGCCAACCTCTCCACCGGCGAGCTCCCGCCGAGCTCGCGCACCCGCAGGTCAACGCCCGGAGCTTCGCGCTCCAATCGCTCGATCAGGGGCGGCAACACCACAAACTGCGCATAATCATTGGTCGCCAGCCTAAACACCCGCGCGCTGCTCGCCGGATCAAAACGCTCCGGTGGTGAGACCGCCACCTGCAGGGCCTCCAGCGCCTCTTTGAGCGGTCCGGCCAGCTCCTGCGCCCTCTCGGTGGGCACCATCTGGCGGCCCGAGCGCACCAGCAGCTCATCGCCAAAAACCTCTCGCAACCGCCCGAGCGTGTGGCTCATCGCCGACTGGCTCAACCCCACCTGGCGCGCTGCCTCACTGACACTGCCCACCGTCAGCAGCACGTCGAGCGCCACCAGCAGGTTCATGTCCACGTCTTTTAGATGAATGCTATTCATAACTGTAACGTACATTATGCATTTGAAAGATAAAAGCCTGTGCGCAGACTTGGGGATGTCGCAGCGAACCCGCTGCACAACAACCCGACGTTACTTTCCAAAAATGCCCAACAGGAGTCACACCATGGCCAACGCCACCTGGAACTTCGACATCTCCCACTCCGACGTCACCTTCAAAGTGCGCCATATGATGTTTGCCAAGGTCACCGGTCGCTTCACCGACTGGACCGGCACCCTGGAGTTTGATCCGGAGAACCCTTCCACCGCCAAGACCACTGCCTCGATTCAGGCGGCGAGCATCGACACCTCCAACGAAGACCGCGACAACCACCTGCGCTCCGGCGACTTCTTCGACGCCGAGCAGTTCCCCACCCTCGAGTTCGAGAGCACCAATTTTAAGACCGAGGGCAAGAAGATCCTCATCGAGGGCAACCTCACCATCCGCGACGTCACCAAACCGGTGACCCTTGAGGCGGAGTTCCTCGGCAAAGCAGTCGACCCGTGGGGCAACGACCGCATCGGCTTCAACGCCTCGACCTCCATCAACCGCAAAGAGTTCGGCCTGACGTGGAACCAGGCGCTCGAAGCCGGCGGCGTGCTCGTCGGCGAGAACGTCGAGATCGAGATCAACGTCCAGGCGGTCAAAGCCGGCTAAAGGTTGCTTCTGCTCGCCACCGCCGCTTCCGACTCTGCGATCCTACACCGCGCCTCAGGAGGGGCGGTGGCGAGCGAGCACAAAAAAAGACCGCCGGAGCTTTCTCCGGCGGTCTTTTTTTAGCTGATTGCAGCCACTGCGCGATTGCTTAGTCGTCGCTTCCGGGACTCATCGCCCCGGCTCCCTAAAAGTCGACAAAGCTCTCGAGCTGCTTGGCGCGGCTGGGGTGGCGCAGCTTCTTGAGCGCCTTCGCCTCAATCTGGCGAATACGCTCACGGGTGACGTTGAAGTCCTGACCGACCTCTTCGAGGGTGTGGTCAGACTTGCCGCCGATGCCAAAGCGCATGCGCAGCACCTTCTCCTCACGCGGGGTGAGCGTGGAGAGCACCTTGCGGGTCTGGTCGGAGAGGTTGGAGTTGACCACCGCCTCCGAGGGGTTGACCGCTTCTTCATCGGCGATGAAATCACCCAGCGAGCTGTCCTGCTCCTCGCCAATGGGGGTCTCCAGGCTGATGGGCTCCTTGGCGATCTTGAGGACCTTGCGGACCTTCTCCACCGGCATGTCCATCTTGTCGGCGATCTCGTCGGGCGTCGGCGGGCGTCCCAGGTCCTGGACCAGGTAGCGCTCGGTACGCGCGAGCTTGTTGATCGTCTCGATCATATGCACCGGGATACGGATCGTGCGGGCCTGGTCGGCAATGGCACGCGTGATCGCCTGGCGAATCCACCAGGTGGCGTAGGTCGAGAACTTATAGCCACGCTGGTACTCGAACTTATCGACCGCCTTCATCAGGCCGATATTGCCTTCCTGAATCAAGTCCAGGAACTGCAGACCGCGGTTGGTGTATTTTTTGGCGATCGAGACCACCAGACGAAGGTTCGCCTCGACCAGCTCGGCCTTGGCGCGCTCGGCGATCTTCTCGCCAGCGAGCACCGCCTGGTAGGTGATGCGCAGGGAGTTGACCGATTGCCCGGCCTCGATCTCCACGGCACGCACTCGCCGGCGAAGGCTGCGCATCTCCTGGTAAATCTCGTTGAAACGACCGGCGGTCATGCGGCGACGCTCCAGCTGCGCGATGGCATCTTCGTCGTCGGCACGCAGGCCCCTGGCGATCTCGGTGGCCTCCACGAAGCTAAAGCGCGTCAGGCGCTGGGCCCGCGCAAGCTCGCTCTCGGCCTTGTCGATGCGCAGGATCAGGCCCTTGAACTTGGCCACGATCTTGTCGGTGTGCTTCTTGGTCAGGCGCACGTTCTTCATCAACGCGAACATCTCGCGGCGGTTGGCCTTGATCTCCTCGCGAAGCTTCTTGCGGTCGACCAGCGAGATGCCGCGGCGCGTGATCAGCTCTTCGCCCAGCGAACGGTTGCGCTTATGCAGCTGGCGCACCCGGTCGATCTGGTTGAGGAACCAGCGCATGCGCTCATCGAGACTCATCTCGATGACGTTGCCTTCCTCATCCCGAGGCAGATCTTCGGGGTTGGGCGCCTGCAGCACGCTGGTCAGCTTGACCTTGCCGGCCTGCACGCGGTTGCCCAGCAGGATCATCTCGCGCACACCCACCGAGGTGCTCAGCACCACGGTGAGGATGGTCTTCTCGCCCTCCTCAATGCGCTTGGCGATCTCAACTTCGCCCTCACGCGTGAGAAGCGGCACCTGACCCATCTTGCGCAGGTACATGCGCACCGGGTCGGTCCCCTTGACGAACTCATCGCTGCCCTTGGTGGCCTTGGCCTTCTGCGCCTTGGTGTGCGGCACGTCGCTCTCGACCTCAACCGGCGGCTTGTATTGCGCCGGTTTGTCGACCATTTGAATCCCCAGCTCCACGAAGAGCATCATCATATCGTCGAGCTGCTCGCTGGAGAGGGTGCCGGCGGGCAGGGCGTTGTTGACCTCATCGTAGGTCAAAAACCCCTTTTCTTTCCCCATGTCGATGAGCTTTCGAACTTCCAGACTGGTCGCTCGAGGGTTCGATTGGGCTGTGAACATCAAACTTCTCCTTGGTACGTGCCACTTCGACCGACGGATCGGGTCGGCGCTGTCGTCGCGTTTACTCCCCCACCCAACGTCTTAGATGGTCGAGGAGGCCGGGGCAAGAAACTGCGCTTGAGGATGGTTATTCCGGGCGAACTCAAAGGATTTCGCTAAGTTATCAACGCCTTATCCTGATTTGAGGGTGGTTAAGGTGGCCACTGAAGTGCTTCAACCGGAGGCCGAGCTCGGCGAGCTCGCGTCCAGGTCGAGGGCTTTTCGAAACTGGCGAACCTGCTCGAGCTGCTCGTTAATCTGCACAAAGCGCTCCCGCTCACTGCGAAAGTCGACATTGTTGAGCTCCCGTTGCAGATGCTCGTCCATGCGCACCGCCCACGCCTTCTTGAGCGTCCGCACGCAGTCACGGTACCAACGCAGCGCCTCTTCCGGTCCGTACAGGCGTTGACTTTCGACCTCGGCCAGTGCCGCGATCACTGTCTCACGCATCCCGCCCGGCGGGGTGGCCTCTAAGAGCAGCGGCCGGTTGATACCATCATGTGCTTGGTAGTGGTTTTGGACCACGCGCAGAAAGTCGGCAAGTTCTTGACTGGAAAGGAGTTTGTCAAGCTCTTCGCGAAAAAAGTCCGAGAGCCACTTCGGCTGATCGAGCAATACCGCCAGCACACCGTACTCCGCGCTGGGAAGACGCGTGCCCTGGCCGGCCTTGAGCACTGCCTGGCGGGCCTGGTCGCGCCGCTCCGGCGGACGTTTGAGATAATCTTTTAAAAGCGCCGGCTCGATCGCCAGACGCCGGGCGACCTCCCGGGCGTAATGCTCCCAGGCGGCCGGCTCTTTGACCTGCGTGAGGATGGCGCCAACCGCTTCGAGCGCGCCCAGGCGAGCCTCAATGGTGGCGCCTTCCACCGGCTTGATCGCCCGGTCGAGCGCCCAGGCCACAAGAGGCTGGGCAGCCTCCATGCGCGCGCGCAGCGCGTCTGCGCCCTCGCGTCGCACGAAGGTGTCGGGGTCGTCGGCCTCGTCGAATCGCACGACCAACGCCTCCAACCCCGCGCTCTCCAACGCGCCCATGCATCGCAATGTCGCCTCCTCGCCAGCAGAATCGCCGTCAAACGCAATGATCACCCGGCGCGCAAAACGCCGCAGCAGGCGCGCTTGAACCTCGGTCAGCGCGGTGCCCATCGGGGCGACCGTCACCCCGATGCCCGCGCCGTGAAGCGCGATCACGTCGAAGTTGCCCTCGACCACAAGCGCCTGCTCCTCTTTGCCCATGGCCGCTTTGGCCACATCAAGCCCGTAGAGCTGCTCCCCCTTGGTGTAAAAGGGCGTCTCCGGGGAGTTGATGTATTTAGCGCCGCCGCCATCCGAAGCAAGGGCTCGCCCCCCGAAAGCCAGGGTGTTGCCCCAGACATCGACCACCGGGAAGACCACGCGATGGCGAAAACGGTCGTAATGACCGCCGCGATCGTTGGCGATCGCAAGCCCGGCGCGCTCAAGCCAGGCCGGCTTAAAGCCCTTTTTGCCCAGGGCCTCGATTGTGTTCTCCCAGCCATCGGGCGCATAGCCCAGCCCGAAGGTGCGCGCGGTCTCTTCATCGATGC
This sequence comes from Lujinxingia vulgaris, assembly GCF_007997015.1. NCBI lineage: Bacteria > Deltaproteobacteria > Bradymonadales > Lujinxingiaceae > Lujinxingia > Lujinxingia vulgaris. The sequence goes on along the minus strand of NZ_VOSM01000015.1, from coordinate 27,103 downwards.
CGCGCTCGGCCAGGTAGCGCCGGGCGACCTCACCGCGCGCTCCCCAGAGCTGCTCCTGATAGAAGTCGCGGGCGGCTTCCATGATCGAGAGGTAGATCTTCTTGCCCTCGCGACGCTTACGCGCCGCCTCGGCCTGCTGCGGGCTCTCCTCCGGGATCTCAATGCCGGCGCGCTCGGCCAACGTACGCACCGTCTCCGGGAAGTTCCACCCCTCGATCGACATCAAGAACTGAATGACGTTGCCGCCCTCGCTGCACCCGAAGCATTTGTAGATGCCCATCCCCGGGTGCACAAAGAAGCTCGGCGAGTTCTCGTCGTGGAAAGGGCAGAGGCCCTTGTAGTTGTTGCCGGCGCGCTTGAGCGAGACGTACTGCTGGACGGTCTGCAAGATGTCCGTGCGAGCGAGCACGTCTTCAATCACGGACTGCGGTATCAATCCCATGAAGTCTCATCGTGCGTGGAGAGGGAGCGGTGGAGGCGCCTTAAGACGGCGTCCTCCAGCCAACGAGAATGGCGGCTGCGGGCAAATCGACGGCGCGTTGAAAAAGCCATCCTCGGGAGTGACCGCTGAGTCAGCGGAAGCACCAACGCCGGTCGACCAGTGTAACAGCCGGCCATCCTCTGTCAAATTTTGTGGAGTATTATCGCTCCACCCCCGCACGCCCGCCACGCGCGGGGGAAAGACGTCGCCCTCACTGCGTCACGCAGTAGGCCCCCGGAGAGAGGGAGGCGATATCGTCGCGGCAACGCTCGCCATCGCCGCAATCATCGCAGGGGCAGTTGAGGCAGTCGCGGGCCGGGCGCACACCCCGACATTCGGCGCCGGTAATGCCCAGCGCGCAGACCTCGCTGGCCTCACAGACCTCCCCGCAGGGCTGCCCGCCCAGGGGCCGTGGCCCGCAGTAGAGCGGGTCGACCTGCTGCAACCCCGGAAGGCAGGAGAGACCTTCGCCCTGGGAGCATTCGATCCAGCCAAAGCCGCACCCGCCGCTTCCGCACGCGCCCTCTTTGCAGTGGCCCAGCCCGCAGCTTGTGCCGCAGCTGCCGCAATGACGAGCGTCGGCCTCAAGGTCCACGCACTCCCCGTCGCAGAGGGTGTAGCCGGGCCGGCAGGAGCACTGGCCCAGGTCGCAGAACGCGCCGGCCGGGCAGACTTCGCCGCAGCCGCCGCAGTTGTCGGCGTCGCGCAACACTTCCTGGCAGGCGTTCTCGCTGCCGCAGGCTTCCATGGTGCCGGTGCAGCCGCACTGGCCGTTGTTGCACACGCCGAACTCCGCGTCGCAGGCGTTACCGCAGCTCCCACAGTGGTTCGGATCATTGGCGAGGTTCACCTCCTGGCCCTCGCAGATCTCAAGGCCCGGGTCGGTGGCGTCGGGCTGGTCTGCGTCTGGAACATCGGCGTCGGGCTGGGCGGCATCGGGCTGGCCGACGTCGGGTTGGTCGGTGTCTGGGACTGCGGCGTCGGGAGTGCCGGAATCGGCATCCGGAGCGCCGGGGTCGGTGTCCCCCGGATCGGAAGAATCGGCGTCATCATCCTCGTCCGGGGCGTCTTGAGAGTCGGCGTCGCCCGGATCTTCGAGGTTCCAGCCGGTGTCTTCCTCCGGCCGAAACTCACCGCCTTGAGGATCAAAGCTGCAAGCCGCAGCACCCAGCCCGAGCGCCAACATCACCACGCCAATCATCCGCCACGTTGCCATCATCGCCTCATTGCAGTGCGCCACCGAAATGCACCCCGGTCGCCCATCGTTTTGCCTCGCCAGCCACGGCCATGACGCGGCCCCGGGCCCCGTAACGTCGGCTGACGTATCCGTGTCTTCGTCTTCTTCCACTTTATGCGATCGCCCGGCGACTCGCCACTTGGCAAGACCAAAGCCCCGGGTGTAGGTCTGCCCTCCCCCGCGACGCCCCGTTCCGAGGCGTCCTCCCCGCTTCACACCTGCGCACCATCGAGGCACCACCTTGAGCGACACATCGACCGAGACCTACCTTCGCAAACCCTGGGGAAGTTCCGTACGCATCGAAGACGACCTGTGGCGTCTGCGACTGAAGAACCCGGTGGGAAGCCTGCTGGTCAACACCTTTGTCTACCGCCACCGCGATACGCTGGCCGTCATCGATCCGGGCTGGCCCTGGGAGGTGCAACTTCTCGAAGACGCCCTGAGCGATCTGGGCTTCGGGGGCATTAAGGCGGTGACGCACTGGCTCTACACGCACAGCCACGTCGATCATATGGGGGCTGCGGTGCTGTTGCAGCGGCGCAGTGAGGCGCCGCATATGATCTGGCCCTGGGTGGAGCCCGAGCTTGAGCGCTGGCACCATTACCAGGACCGCGTCAACGACTGGACGCCCTGGGTGGAGGCGGCCTTTGCGGAGCCGCAGCGCTCCCAGATTCTTAAAGAGCGGACCGGTCGGAGCGCCGGGGGTGCGCGCATGCTCGAGCTCTTCGGGCCCGGCGCGCTCACCCACACTCGCCGCTACGAGGTTGGCGAGACGGTGAAGGTTGGCGCGCTGCGCCTGGAACTCCTCGATGCCCGCGGCCACGACCCCAGCCACCTGGCGCTCTGGGAGCCCTCCCGACGCTGGCTCTTCTCCGGCGATCTTCTGCTGGCGATGCCCAGCCCCTTAAGCCGCGCGATGGGCGACGACCTCACCCTCTACGAAGAGAGCCTGCAACGCATCGCCCGTCTGCCCGCCGAGCTGCTGCTCACCGGCCACGGCACCCACCAGCGCGGCGAAGACATCGCCCGCGCCGTGGCGCGCTCCCGCGATCAGGTGGCCTCACTCGACCTCAACCTCCGCCAGGCGCTGAGCCCCGCCCCCACCGACCTCTACACCCTGGCGCTGAAGATGGCGGGCGGCAAAGCTCTGGAGCCCGTCTCCCGCTGGTGGGTGCAAATCGCCAACACCGACACCCACCTCCAGCGCATGGTCGTACGCGGCGAGGCCGAGCTCGTCGAAGATGCGCGCGGGCCCTTGTATCGAGGCCGGGGGTGATCGGGTGCCTGGCACCCGCGCAATCAGACAACTTCGCCGACATGTCCGAGTGCCTGGCACCCGCGCATTCTGGCAACTTCGGCGACATGTACGAGTGCCTGGCACCCGCGCAATCAGACAACTTCGGCGACATGTCCGAGTGCCTGGCACCCGCGCAATCAGACAACTTCGGCGACATGTACAAGTGCCTGGCACCCGCGCATTCTGGCAACTTCGGCGACATGTACAAGTGCCTGGCACCCGCGCATTCTGGCAACTTCGGCGAGATGTACGAGTGCCTGGCACCCGCGCATTCTGGCAACTTCGGCGACATGTCCGAGTGCCTGGCACCCGTGCACTCTGGCAACTTCGGCGAGATGTACGAGTGCCTGGCACCCGCGCATTCTGGCAACTTCGGCGACATGTCCGAGTGCCTGGCACCCGTGCACTCTGGCAACTTCGGCGAGATGTACGAGTGCCTGGCACCCGCGCATTCTGGCAACTTCGGCGACATGTCCGAGTGCCTGGCACCCGTGCACTCTGGCAACTTCGGCGAGATGTACGAGTGCCTGGCACCCGCGCATTCTGGCAACTTCGGCGACATGTCCGAGTGCCTGGCACCCGCGCATTCTGGCAACTTCGGTGACATGTCCGAGTGCCTGGCACCCGCGCATTCTGGCAACTTCAGCGACATGTACGAAGGCCTGGCACCCGCGCAATCAGCACCCGCGCCTGAATGAAAAAATGAAAAAAGGCGCGGGTGCCAGACGAAAAACCTCACTCCACCGTCACGCTCTTGGCGAGGTTGCGAGGCTGGTCCACGTCGGTGCCTTTGAAGTCGGCGATGTGGTAGGCGATCAGCTGCACGGCGACCACCGAGATCAGCGGCTGCACAAATTCGGCGGCCTCCGGAAGTCGAATGACCACATCGGCAAATTGATCCAGCCGCTCATCGCCCTCATTACCGATGGCGATGATGCGACCACCGCGCGCGCGAACCTCTTCGAGGTTGGAAGCCGTCTTCTCGTAGACCCGGTTTTTGGGGCAGAGCACCACGACCGGAAGCTGCTTGTCGATCAGCGCGATCGGCCCGTGCTTCATCTCGCCGGCGGCATAACCTTCGGCGTGAATGTAGCTGATCTCTTTGAGCTTAAGCGCGCCCTCCGCCGCGATCGGGAACTGGTTGCCACGCCCCAGGTAGAGGAAGGAGTGCGCTTTGGAGAACTGCCGGGCAATCGCCTCATAAGGCGTCATATCGCGCAGCATCACCTCCATCTCGGCGGGCACCTCACGCAGCGCTTCGATGAGCTTGCGGGCGTCTTCGGTGGCGAGCGTGCCGCGCAGCCGGCCCAGACAGATCGCCAGCATCCCCATCGCCGCCAGCTGCGTGGTGAACGCTTTGGTGCTGGCCACGCCAATTTCAGGGCCGGCGTGCGTGTAGAGCACCCCGTCGCTCTCGCGAGCGATCGTGGACTCGATCACGTTGCAGACGCAGAGCGTGCGCGCGCCCAGCGCGCGCGCCTCGCGCAGCGCCGCCAGCGTATCGGCCGTCTCGCCAGACTGGCTCACGCCGATGACCACAGTGTTGGCGCTGACGATCGGATCGCGGTAGCGGAACTCACTGGCCAGCTCCACCTCCACCGGAATGCGGGCGTGCTGCTCGATCATGTAGCGCCCCACCTGCGCGGCAAAGAAGCTGGTGCCGCAGGCCACAAACACGATCTTATCGATGGCTTTGACCGCGTCTTCATCAAGCGCAAGCTCCGGCAGGTTCACCTCCCCGCGCTCCACGCTCACGCGTCCGCGCAGGGTGTCGATGATACGCGCCGGCTGCTCAAAGATCTCCTTGAGCATAAAGTGCTTGTAGCCCTGCTTCTCCGCCGAGATCGGGTCCCAGCTGATCGTCTTGACCGGCCGCTCCACAGGTGCGCACGCCGCATCGAAGATCTCGATGCCCTGGCGGCTGAGCACCGCGGTGTCGCCATCTTCCAGGAAGATAAAGTCGCGGGTGTGGCTGAGCACCGCCGGCACATCCGAAGCCGCAAACGCCCCGGAGCTTCCGCGCGCCACCACCATCGGCGAGGCAAAACGCGCCACCACGAGCTCCTCGGGGTTCTCGCTGCGCATCACCAGCAGCGCGTACGAGCCCTCAATGCGCTCCAGCGCCTGGCAGGTGGCTTGATGCAGACTGGTCGCGCCTTGCTCCAGCGCGTCGTCGATCAGGTGCGCCACCACCTCGGTGTCGGTCTCACTGGAGAACTCCCGACCGCGGGCGCGCAGCTCATCTTTGAGCTCCAGGTAGTTTTCGATGATGCCGTTATGCGCCACCACCACCTGGCCGGCGCGGTGCGGGTGGGCGTTGAGCTCGGTGGGTCGCCCGTGGGTCGCCCAGCGCGTGTGCCCCAGTCCGATGCTGCCGTCAAAAGGCTCGCGATGGTACGCTGCCTCCAGACGCGCCAGCTTGCCCTCGGCGCGGCAGATCTGGACCTGCCCCTCGTCATCGGCGATCGCGATGCCCGCCGAGTCATAGCCGCGATACTCCAACTTTCGAAGTCCGCTGAGCAGAATGTCGCTGCACGTCTGCTCCCCAACATACCCCACGATTCCACACATAGAGTCCTCGCTCTGTGATCCGCTCTCCGGACATCCCTGTCGTCGAACTGGCCGGCACCACTCGCCACAACCTGGCGAGCACCCGACCTCCCCCGCACTGATAACGTACACGACCTAAACAGCACGGGGCGGCCTTACGACCGCCCCGCTTCTAACACAACTTCGAGGCACTTCTCACCTGCCAAGGTGACGCCCCGACAAAACAACCCTCAGGGCAACTCCACAAGCTCGGTGGGCACTGTCTCAAAGCGCACCCCGATGCTGAACGCGCGCCCCTCGTCGGTCTCAATGTCGGCCAACCCCGAGAGCCCGGCCAACCCGCCACAGAGCGTGTTATTGGCCAGGGTACGGCAGGCCTCGGAGGCCGTCTGGCAATTCTCAACATCGGAGGAGGCCAGCGAGCACTGGTAACGATCGTTTATGCCCGTTCCCACATACGTAAAGAGCGGCAGGGTATCCTGAATGCACTCACACTCCAGCGCCGCCTCATTCATCGACTCAAAGAACCGGTCGCGCATCAACACCCCGGAGAGCTCGCCGTCCACCAGCGCAAATCCTCCGCCGGCCTGCAGATTCGCCTGCGGGTCCTCGGCCACCTGCGCGCGAATGCTCACATCGGTCAGCTCCAGGTCGATCGCCTCGATCATCCCGGGAAAACGCGCGTTAAGGCTGCCGCCGCTGGCGCGCAACACCCCGCCCTCATCGACCCGAGCCGAGGTGAAACCAAAGCGCGGCGCGCCATCCTCATCATAGCTCTCCGCGCTCACGTACACCGAGCCCTCCCCCGAGAGGTTGGTCTGCGGCGTCTCTTCCGAGTAGTCCCCTTCGAGAACCTTCAGCTCCAGGCTGGAGTCGTAGGCGGTGTTGCCCCAGCTGCGAGCCTCCATCAAGTACATAAGCAGCCCGTTGTCGATGGCGAGCTGGATGTTTCCATTCACATCGCCACCGAGCAGCGGCCCGAGCGTGCCCACCACATCGTTGCCCAGGTAGTTGTCGATCGACCCGTCGCCATCGATGTCGGCGCAGCAGGTCTTATCGGTCACGATCTCAAACTTCGAAAAATAAGTCCCCGGCCCAAAAGGACCATCGGGGCAGCTCTCATCCTCGGAAGGATAGGCGCACTCGACCGGAGGATAATCATCCTCATCGGGTCCCGGATCGACGTCGGCATCCGGCACTTCGGCATCGGGCACGTCGACATCGCCACCGTCGGGCTCTCCGGCGGTATCGGTGTCTTCGCCGCCATCGGGCGTCGTATCGCCGCCGGCATCGCCTGCGTCATCACCACTGTCGGCCACAACGTCGGTCTCGGGAGTGTCGGTGCCGCCGACGTCATCGCCGGAGCAGGCGCCGGTGAACATCACACCGGCAGCTAAGATCGCCAGCCCGATAAGGTTACGCTGCTTTTTCATCACCCGCTCTCTCATGCCCAAAACCCGTTCATCATGCCGCGGCGCTGCCCGAAGGCGGCCGGTGGCGATCGTGTAAAATCAACTGCTGCGCATCGTCGTCGCGATGCTCGAATGGTAGCCGCGGCCTCAAACACATTGCAAACGCCGCGGCGCGTCATCGCGCCGCGGCGCACATCAGGCTCAGCCAATCTCAACTTCTCCGTGCGTCAACACCGGCTGGCCTTTCTCGTTGAGCGTCTCCAGGCCATATCGCCCCGGCTCCACCTCCCAGATGCGCGTCGTCAGCTGCTGCCCGCGGAACACCGGCCGCGCAAAACGCACCTTCATGCGCTTGAGCCCCTCGACGCGTCCGTCAGCCACGCCCTCCACCGCTGCGCGCGCCGCAAAAGCCATGGTGCAGAGCCCGTGTAAGATCACATCCGGAAGCCCCGCTGCGCGGGCCACCTCCTCATCGACGTGAATGGGGTTATGATCGCCCGAGGCCGCCGCGTAACGCCGGGGCTGATCCTCGGCCACCACCTGCTCCTGGCTAAACACAACCTCCGGCGACTCCCGCTCCTCCTCGCCAGCGCGCGCCTTCTTCGAGTCGTTGTTCTTCTTCGTGTTCGAGCCATCCGAAGGCTTACGCACAAAGAGCGCGCTCGACGCCTCCACCACAACTTCCCCCTCCCGCATCAGGCGCTGACGCACCTCAATGAGCCACCCCGACGACTTCTCCTCCACCGACGCGATCTCCGAACGCGGCGAGACGAGATCCCAGGGGCGCAGCACATCGTGGAAGATCATCTCCTGCTCCCCGTGCACCAGGCGCAGCATATCGGCGTTGAGCTCATCATCACTCATCGCCGCCTCCAGCGCGCCAATGAGCGGCTGCACCGCAAAGAGCGGCGCGGCCACAAGCCCCCCCTCGGCCTCTTCGCTCAAGTAGCGCGCCTGGCGATCATCGACCGCCTCCGCATACGCGATCATCTCGGAAGGCTTGAGGTGACGCGCGGGCATCTTGAACGTTTTGCCCACAACCTCCCCGTTGGGGCCTTCGGCCCCTTCACCGCCCCCCTCCGAAACAGCGCTCCTTGCTTGTGCATCTTCCTTCGACTCGCCACCGGCGATCGCCCCGGCGGCCTGAAGGTCGAAGTAGGATGCGAACTTCATCAACGCCCCCATATTATCGGCTTTGATCTTCCCGGCCATAAAAGCCTTCTGTGCCGAGAGCTGGCCGGCGGCAAGCTCAATGAGCGTCTGCGGGCTGTCGAACTCCACCTTCGCGCTCACTTTATCGGGCTTGCCCTCCACAAACGATGCGCTCCCACCCGCCACGCGCAGCCCGTACGTGCCGGCGCCGCGCACCGCAAAGACCAGCCCGGCGTCCCAGCTGGCGCCGGCCTCGCTGTCGAAGACCTGCGGGAGCGCCTCAAAGATCGCGCGCGCTTTTGCGGCATCTTCGCCGGCGGCCTCCCCGCCGGTGCCGGCCGGCGCGGTGATGGCCTCAAAGTTCTTGCCGACCGCCTCCAACGTCCAGGCCGCCTCCCGCTCCACCCCGGGCGTCGTCTCCACCACATACTCAAAATAGTGGCGACCATGCGCTCCAAACACTCGCCCCGAAACCCCGGCGGCCTCCTCACTCGCGAGCCACATCACCAGCGGCGCGACGTCTTCGGCCGCATAGCTCTCGGGCACCATATCGAGCTCTTCGGTCATGCGGGTCTTGGCCACCGGCGCGATCGCGTTGCAGGTGATCTTGTAGCGAGCACACTCCAGCGCCACCACGCGCGTAAGCCCTGCAATCCCCGCCTTGGCCGCGCCGTAGTTGGTCTGCCCGAAGTTGCCCTTAAGGCCCGCATAGGAGGAGGTGTTGATGATGCGTCCGCCCTGGCCGGCCTTGATCATGGCCTCCACAGCGAACTTCGTGACCAGGAAGGTGCCCTTAAGATGCACATCAATGACCTGATCCCACATCGCCTCATCCATGCGCACCAGCGTCTTGTCGCGCAGAATGCCGGCGTTGTTGATCACAATATCCAAACGCCCAAAGTTCTCGATGGCACGCGCAATCATCGCCTGCGCATCGTCCGCGCTGGAGACCGAACCGCGGTCGGCCACGGCCTTGCCGCCCAGCGCTTTGATCTCGTCGACGACCTTCTCGGCCAGGGCCTGCCCCTCATCCTCACCGTGGCGGCTCACACCCAGATCGTTGACCACCACCGCCGCCCCTTCCTTCGCCAGCGCCAGCGCGTACGCGCGTCCCAACCCGCCGCCGGCGCCGGTGACCAGCGCAACCTTTCCATCAAACGCACCCATCTTCACTCCTCTCGTATCCCTGCCCCAAGAAGGCATCCTCGACGTCGCATCACATCGCACGGAAGTCGCGCTCAGACCCGCTCGATCACCGTAGCCACTGCCTGCCCAAACCCGATGCAAAGCGTCGCCAGCCCCAGCTCCACATCCCGACGCTCCATCTCATGCAGAAGCGTCGTCAGCAGACGCGCCCCCGAACATCCCAGCGGATGCCCCAGCGCCATCGCGCCGCCATTGACGTTGGTGCGCTCCAGGAGCGCCCCCATCCCATCGGAGCCACCCAGCTCTCTGGCCCAGGCCAGCACCACCGAGGCAAAGGCCTCGTTGACCTCGAAAAGATCAATATCTTCCATGCCAAGCCCGGCTTTTTTAAGCGCCTTCTCGGTCGCAGGAATCGGACCGGTGAGCATGATCGTCGGGTCCACGCCGGCCAGCGCCATCGAGCGCACCCGCGCCCGAGGTTTCAGCCCCAGGCGCTCGCCAGCTTCCGCCGAACCGATGAGCACCGCCGCCGCCCCGTCGGAGATCTGGCTGGAGCTTGCCGCCGTGATCACGCCCTCTTTCTGAAAGGCCGGACGCAACTTCGCCACCCGCTCATAGGTCGAGTCGGCCCGCGGCCCCTCATCCTGAGAAAGACCGAAAACCGGGGCGATCTCGCGCTCAAAACGCCCTTCCTCGATCGCTGAGAGGGCGCGGCGGTGGCTCTCCACCGCCAGCTCGTCGAGCATCTTGCGGCTTAAGCCCCAGCGCTCCGCGATCAGATCCGCGCTCACCCCCTGGGAGACGATGTCGAAACGATCGGTGAGAAGATCGCTTAAGGGGCCGCTGTCCGAGCCCATCGCCACCCGGCTCATCGACTCCACGCCGGCACCCACCACAAGATCGTGCGCGCCGCTCATCACCGCCTGTGCCGCGAAGTTGATGGTGGTCAGGCTTGAGCCGCACATCCGGTTGACGGTGGTGCCGCAGACCGTGATCGGAAAGCCCGCCACCAGCGTCGCATTACGCGCGATGTTGAGCCCCTGCTCCCCGAGCTGGGTCACACAGCCCATGATCACATCTTCGATCTCGGCCGCATCCACCCCGGCCCGCTCCACAAGCGCGCGCAACACCGCCGCAGCCAGCTCATCGGGGCGCACCTCCGAAAGCCCGCCCTTTCGACGCCCGATGGGGCTTCGCACCGCTTCATACACATAGGCTTCTGCCATCACCCAACTCCCTTTATATACGTCGCCATCTCAACGCCGCAGACGCGCGCAACTCACCCTCGCACGGCCGGGCCTCATCGCCGCTTTCTCAACGCCACATCGTCTTCCCACGGGCCTGTCAGGCTCAGCCCGGCGGCCAGGAGAAGTCGCGCCCGCCCAGCACATGCACGTGCAGATGAAAGACGGTCTGCCCCACCTCCGCGCCGTTGTTGACCACCAGCCGAAAGCCGCTCTCCTCAAGGCCCTCCAGACGCGCGACCTCTTTTGCAGCGAGCATCAGCTTGCCGAGAAGCAGCGCGTCATCCTCCTCAGCATGACCCACGTTAACGATGGGCTTTTTGGGAATCACCAGCACGTGCACCGGCGCGGCCGGGTTGATATCCCGAAACGCCAGCACCTCGTCGGTCTCATAGACCTTGTCGCAGGGGAGCTCCCCGCGAATGATTTTCGAAAAAATCGTCTCGTCGCTCACATCATCTCCTGACGCAGTTATCAACGCTTTCATCCCCCGATCCTGCACACATGTTCCTCGGTGCCGACAAACCATAGGCTCGCCGCACCACTTTGCCAAACGAGTTCACATCTTGTTTCAAGCGCGCGGATCTGGCCGAATTTCGCCTTCTTCGCCCAGAACCTTCGCGCCACCCTGGTCGCTCTCTGCACCATCATCCTCCGCGGAGACCGTCGGCGCGCGCGGGCCCAGAAAAGAAAGAACTCCCGGAATCACCGAGAACTTGAACTCCTGCCCGGGAAAACTCTCCCCGTCGAGGTTCAGGGGCACCTCTTCTTCAAAACGAAGATGCGCCTCTTTGACCTGACGGTAGATGATGTCATGACAATCGACAGCGTCGGGCTGTTTCACCAGCTCGCGCATCTGCGCGATCATCTCGGTGAGCCCCATCGCCGGCACGATCACCAGATCGAGCAGCCCATCGTCGATCTGGGCCGCCGGGCAGAAGTTCCAGCCACCGCCGGACTGCGGGCCATTTCCCACAAAGATAAACGCCGCCTCCCCCTCCCACTCCAGCCCCGGGGCGCGGGCGTTAAGATGATGCACCGGCATATCAAAGGCCGCGGGAATGGCTTTGACAAAATAGGCCAGACTTCCGGCCACATCTTTAAAGCCACGGGAGGTCTCGGCGGTGACCGTCGCGCCCACCCCCGCGGTGGCCATATTGATAAAGTGGCGATCGTTGATGCGCCCCACATCCACAGGCCAGGGCTCGCCACCAAGCCAGTCAGCAAGCTGCGCAGCGCCACTTTTCGGGTCGACGCCCAGCGCCGTCAAAAAGTCGTTACCCGTGCCATAAGGAAGCCCCGCCATCGCCGGGCGCTGAGCCGCATCGAGTGTCATCAACGCGTTGGCCACCTCGTGCAGAGTGCCGTCGCCGCCGCAGGCCACCACAAGCTGTGCGTTGTCTGCGGCTGCCTCGGCCACCGCGCGCGCGCCGTCACCCTCCTCCCAGGTGCAGCGCGGACACACCCTATACCCCCCCTCGCGAAGTTCGCTCACCAGCTCGCGCAGCGCCTCATCGGCCGCCGAACTCGGGTTGAGCACCATGTAGATCGTCGCGTTTTGTTGAATCATCGCCAACCTCATCGCAAGTGAGCGCGCAACCGGTGCGCAGTTTGAAATGTTGCTCGTATCGCTCTAACCTTCGCGCCACGCGTGCTTTTCAAAATTTTTTCTCGTCGCCCCCTTCTGCGACGGCCCTGGAGAATAAGATGAACGCTGAACTTTTTCGACGTGTTCGTCAGCAGCTGCTGACGAGCCTGATGGTGGTCTCGCTTGGCGCGGCGCTGGCAGCCTGTGGCTCGGGCGATGGCGGGGCCAACACCCCCGACGCCGGTGACCTCACTGATGTCGGCACCGATACTGACGATCCCGGTGATGCCGAAGATCCCGGTGATTCCGAAGATCCAGGCGACACGGGCGATTGCGACGTCTGCACGCCAGGCACCTCGCGCTGCACCGAGGAGGGCGCGCAGAGCTGCGTGAGCCTGCAAGGCTGCGCGCAGTGGGCCGACCCGGTGGCCTGCCAGGACGACGAGGTCTGCACCGGCGGGCGCTGCGCCGCCGGCTGCGACGAGATCTGCGAGTTCGGCAGCAGCGAGTGCTCCGGCGACGGCGTGCGCACCTGCGTCGAAAATGTCGACGGCTGCCCGGAGTGGTCTGAGGTTGAATCCTGCGAAGACGACCTGATCTGCTCCGGCGGCCAGTGCCAGTCGAGCTGTGAGGATGCCTGCACCGAGGGCGAACTTCGCTGCGACGGCGAGGGCGCCTTCCAGGCCTGTGAAACGCAAAACACAGGATGTCTGGACTGGTCGGCCACCGAGAGCTGCGGCGAAAACCTCACCTGCGAAGACGGCATCTGCATCGGCTGCACCGATGGCGAGGAGCGTTGCTCGGCCGACGCCGCAAGCGTCGAGACCTGCCAGAGCGGCCAGTGGGTCGCAAGCCAGTCCTGCCCCTTAAGCTGCTCGGCCGGCCAGTGCGACGATGAGGTCAGCTGCCAGCCCGGCGCCCGCCGCTGCAACGGACAGGTCGCCGAGCTCTGCAACGCCACCGGCACCGCGTATCTGCACGTGGCCACCTGCGCTGTTGGCTGCGACGCGGGCCTGTGCACCGGCGCCTGTGAGCCCGGCCAGCAGCGCTGCAACGGCCAGAACGTCGAAACCTGCAACAGCGCCGGCACCGCATGGGAAGTCGCTGAAACTTGCGCTGGAAGTTGCGACATCACCGCCGCAACCTGCGCGCTTGATGAGCTCGACATCACCGCCGACACCAACCTCGACGGGCTCATCATCGTCAATGGCCCCTTTATCATACGTCCCGGCGTCACCGTCACCAGCCCCACAGGCGATCTGACCATCCGCGCAAGCTCCATTCATGTGGAGTTAGGCGGCTCCATCGTAATGTCCCCCACCGGAGACGATCCCCGCGGGCGCGGTCGTGACGGACGCTACTGCAGCAGTGATTACAGCTACACCGACGGAAGCGGCGGAAGCTACGGGACTCGAGGCACCGGCTTCCTCTGCACGTCCGCAGGTAGCACCTTCGGTAGCGAACCCACCTCCGAGGTCAGCTTCGGCAGCCGCGGAGGCAAGGGCTACAGCGCCAACAGCACCGAACACTTAGGAGGCCTGGGTGGCGGGCGCCTGAGCCTGGAAGCCGGCACTATCCTCATTGAGGGCAGCGTTCAGGCCAACGGTCAGGACGCTCCATATTCCCCTTCCTACGACGGTGGCGGAGGCTCCGGCGGTGGCATCCGCCTGGCTGCAAACGACCTGACGATCTCCGGTACCGTCAGCACCGAAGGTGGGGACTCCGCCGAAGGCGGAATCGGTGGCGACGGCCGCGTCAAACTCTTCTATGGCGAGAGCATCGACGTCACCGGCACCATCACCGGCGTGGTCACGCAAGACATCCTGCCCCCGCTGCAACTTTTCAGCTCCACCCACCCGGTCAGCGGCCGCGTCTACAACGACGACTTCGACACCATCGCGCTCAGCTGGGAGCGCCCCTTCCCCAACCTTCAGGGCTACTACCACCGCCTCGATCGCAGCCCCTACACCCGGGTCACTCCCTCCAACGGCCAGTTCACCGATCAGGATGTGATCACCTACTCCCGCGAGGACGTCTCCGCCGGCGACAACTACCTCCACATCACCTCCGTCGACAGCGGCTTTGAGGTCGGCGAGTCCCCCACGCACTTTACGGTGCGCCTGACCGACGGGCCGCCCACCCTCTCCAGCGACACCCACGCCAACCAGAGGCAGTTCTACAACAACGACGACGCCTTCATCCGCTGGACCGATCGCCACGACGAGAGCAACTTCACCGGCTACCGCTACGTCGTCGACCGTTATGGCGACACCGTCCCCACCCACGACGACTTGGCGCTTCCCGTCGACCAGAAGCAGATCCTGCTGGCCGATCTGGAGCCCGGTATCTGGGCCTTCCACCTGGTCTCGGTCGACACCATGGGCTACCTCAACCGCAGCTCCTCCACCTACGTGCTGCGCATCGGCGACGATCCGGGCCAGGGCTCGGTCAGCGGCATTGTGACCGACAGCAGCGGGCAACCTGTGGCCAACGCCACCATCTCGCTCAACCGCGGGCTCATCAACACCACCGTGCCCGCCGTGCTGACCACCTCCAGCGGTACCTTTAACCTGCAGAATGTCCCGGCCGGGGAGTGGGAAGTCGGCGTCTACATCGAAGGCGCGACCGCCGGAACGTTCCACCTCACCCACACCCACGACATCGTGGTCCATGCCGACCAGACCACCAATGTCACCGTGAACATGCCCTGACCACAGCCACATCACGCGGCGTCTTACTCTCTGAGACGCCGCGCAGAAGCCTCAACAGGCGCGAAAATCACCCTTTGATTTTCGCGCCTGTTTTGCTTAGCGTCACAATCAATTGACGTAACCAGTCGGCGCTCTTCGATGAAGAGCGCCCCGAAGGCGCTTTCGCACGGTGGCCAACGCCGCCATTCAGCGATGCCGCCGCCCGTGCTCTGCTGCCTCTTCTTCATTCCAGCGTGGCGTGTCCGCCCCATTAAGGAGGAGTCTCTATGCGCAATTCTTTCGGCCCGACGCCGGCCTTGCTCGCGCTGCTCTTAAGCGCGTTGCTCATGGCCACCGCCTGCAACACCACCGACCCCACAAGCAGCCAGACCTCGACAGATGAGCAGGTGGGCGAGGACACCGGCAACGACCCCGACGAGGACACCGGCAACGACCCTGACCCGGATCCGGAAGAGGACACCGGCAGCGATCCTGACCCTGATCCGGAGGACGACGCCGGCAACGACCCTGACCCCGATCCCGAAGAAGACACCGGCGGCGATCCCGAGCCGGCCCCGCAAGTCGGCTCCATCGTTCAGCAGAGCGCCGGCGCTCAGAAAGCGAGCTCGGAGAGCTACCAGCTTCGCCTCAACCTCGGCGCTCCGACCGCAGCTCCCGCACAGAGCGCAAGCTACAACGCCCGACCCACCGTGAGCCACGGCAACTGATGTTGACCTGACCATTGCACTCAACCCTGTCTGCACCTTCCAGACAGAACTCAACCCAGGGGAGAACACCATGAACACCTCCAGACTGCTCACCGGCCTCACCGCCGCCCTTGCCGCAACCGCTCTTGCGCTGCCCGCCGCGCTCGCTGACACCCCGGCCCTCTTCCCGGTCCAGGGTTACCTGACCGACGCCGACGGCGCCCCCATCGACGGGCAGGTCGACATGCGTTTTTCCATCTACCAGGAAGGCGATGAGACCGCGCTCTGGAGCGAGATCGTCGAAGTCACCGTCGACCAGGGCGCCTTTACCTACTACCTGGGCAGCGAGCAGGCCCTTTCGCCCGACTTCTTCGCCTCGGCCCCCTCCATGACCCTGGGCATCAAGGTGGGCACCGACAGCGAGATGAGCCCGCGCATGGCCCTGGGCTCGGTGCCCTACGCCGCGCGCGCCAGCAGCGCGGCGGTGGCCGACCTGGCCACCCAGGCTACCAACGCCACCACCGCCGACACCGCGATGGCCCTCGACGGCTTCAACCCCCTCGACTTCGTCCCCCGCAATGAGGCCGGCGCCGTCACTCCCGGCATGCTCGCCGCAGACTCCGTCGATGTCGACGCCGTCGATGGCGCGCTTCCCATCTATCGGGTGACAAACCACTACTGCAATGAGTCGCCCGGCACGCTCTCCTTCACCAGCACCTGCTACGCCTCCCAGCGCAACGTCGATAGCTGCACAAACCTCTGCCTGACGGGTTACCGCCGTGCCCGTGACTGCTCAGGCGGCTGCGTGTGCGCCAGCAACCAGGTCCTCTGCATCCCGCGACCGGGCATCCCCTGCCCGGGCCCCACGCCCTGGACCCACATCGACCGCTGCGACAACACCCTGGTCGGCCACATCCTGCCCCAGTGATGCCTCGCCCATCACTGCTGCAAAATGCCAAGACGCCTTAAGCGCGCCTTAACCCTGCAACCCGCATCCCGAAGCCCGCCCTGGCCTATCCAGTGGCGGGTTTCAGCGTTCTTGGACGTGAGCCTGGGCTTCGCGCCTCCGTCTGATCGCTCGACCCACTTCGCAAAAATCACCCTTTGATTTTCGCGCCTGCTTTGCTTAACGTCACATTCAATTGACGCAACGCAGCAAGCGCTCACCGCAAAGCAGTGTCCTCCAAGCACTCTTGACCGATAAGTCAGCGCCTCTCTTGATCCCGGCGCGCGCTTTTGCTTTGCTGACACTACTTCGTTCCAGAATGTTGATTCCGAACCACCTTCAAGGAGTCTCAATGCGCTACAACTTTGGCCGAAAAGCCGGCTGGCTCGCGCTGCTCTTGAGCGCGTTGCTCATGGCCAGCGCCTGCAACGTCGGCGACACCGCCAACCGTCAGCCCACCCCCGATGACCAGGTTGACGAGGACACCGGCAACGATCCCGACCCGGAAGAAGACACCGGAAACGATCCCGACCCTGATCCTGATCCCGAAGAAGACACCGGCAACGATCCCGACCCGGAAGAAGACACCGGCAGCGACCCCGACCCGGAAGAAGACACCGGCAACGACCCCGACCCGGAAGAAGACACCGGCAGCGATCCCGAGCCGGCTCCGCAGGTCGGCTCCATCGTCCAGCAGAGCGCCGGCGCTCAGAAAGCCAGCTCGGAGAGCTACCAGCTTCGCCTCAACCTCGGCGCTCCGACCGCGGCTCCCGCAGAGGGCGCAAGCTACAAAGCCCGACCGGCCACCGCCGCCGGCAACTGATGTGAATGTTTTAAAACAATGACCTTATCGAGCTTCGCCTGCACCTGGCAGACCTCGAAAGAACCACG
The DNA here is from genome assembly GCF_007997015.1 of Lujinxingia vulgaris. Classification (NCBI taxonomy): domain Bacteria; class Deltaproteobacteria; order Bradymonadales; family Lujinxingiaceae; genus Lujinxingia; species Lujinxingia vulgaris. The sequence continues at coordinate 9,762 of NZ_VOSM01000015.1, read as the reverse complement.
GGAGACCCCGATGAACACCTCAAAATTGCTCACCAGCCTGGCCGCTGCGCTGGCCGCCACCGCTCTTGCGCTGCCCTCCGCGCTCGCTGAAACCCCGGCGCACTACCCGGTCCAGGGCTACCTGACCGACGCCGATGGCGAGCCCATCGATGGCGAACTCGACATCCGCTTTCGCCTCTACGATGCGTCCGAAACCGACGTCTTCACCGAGCTCGCCACCGTCACCATCGACAATGGCGCCTTCACCCACTACGTCGGCTCGGTCGAGACCCTCGACGCTGAGCTTTTTGCGCAGTACACCGAGCTCTCTCTCGGCATCAAAGTCGGCACCGACAGCGAGATGAGCCCGCGCATGGCCCTGGGCTCGGTGCCCTACGCCGCGCGCGCCAACAGCGCCGCAGTGGCCGACGTCGCCGCCGAACTCGACGGCTTCAACCCCCTCGACTTCGTCCCCCGCGACGAGGCGGCCTCCATCACCGCCGGCATGCTCGCCGCCGACTCTGTCGATCTCGATGCGATCGACGGCGCGCAGCCCATCTACCGGGTGACCAACGGCTACTGCGATGCGCGTCCCGGGACGCTTTCGTTCAACAGCAAATGCTACGCGAATCAAAAACACGCCGGTACCTGCAACAACACATGCAGCGGGATTAATGAATTTCGCACACGCGACTGTGCCGGAAATTGTTCGTGCACGTGGGCACCAGTCATCTTTAATCCTTGCCCGATTGGACAGGTTTGCCCGCCGCCTCCCCCCAACCCCTGGCCCGTCGCTCCTCAGTGTGACAACACCCTGGTTGGCCACATCCTGCCGCAGTGATCTTGAGCCCCCCAATCCTGCGCCGAGCTAAGGCGTTTTAGGACGCCTGTACCCTGCAGCCCGCACATCAAAACCCGCCCCGGCATCGCCGGCGGCGGGTTTTGATGTTCTTGGTGGGGTGCCAGGCACTCTTACAAAAAATGTTCGGTCGCCTGGCACCCGATCACGCATTCGAGCTTACAAAAAATGATCGGTCGCCTGGCACCCGATCACGCATTCGAGCTTGCAAAAAACGTTCGGTCGCCTGGCACCCGATCACGCGAACTTAACCCTGGGCGCGCATCGCATCTTCAAAAGGACGCACCCGGTTGCCATAGAAATAGATCACTTCGAGCTTCTGCAGCATCACCCCGTCGGCCCAGGATTTGACCACCTCGGGCACGTGGTACATCCGCAGGTACTCCAACCCCTCGTAGACCACGCGGTCGGGGGCAGCCTCGTGCAAAAATGGCGAAAGCTGCACCTTCCCCGCGCGTTCCAACTTCTTGAGGCTCTGAAGCGCCTGCTCCACCCCTCGGTGGACTTCCTCCCAGGGCAGAATCTCCTCAGAGCCAAAGCGCACCAACCGGTACACGTCCCAGCCGGGGAAGCGGCGCTGCAGAAGATCAAAAAGCACCCAGCTCACCACCTGGGTGGGCATAAGCACCGTATGCTCCAGAAAGGCCGCGGCGATGCGCTCACCCGTGTGACGGGTGTACTGACGGTCACGCGCCGCATCCTCCACCACCTCTCCAGTGCGCGCTGAGCGCACATAATCGATGCGGCTCACCCGGCGCCCCCGGCTATCGTAGCTCTCCCCGTCGACCTTCACCCGGTTGCCGAAGGTGTCCAGCGGCTCCCCAAAACGCAGGATCGTGGTGGAGTCCATCTTCATCGTGTTCATCACAAAACGCGTGATCGCCGAGAGCTGGTTGAACTCATCGTTCTCCAGCAGATAGCGCCCCTTACCCTCGCGTTTAAAATGATCCTGGATCAGGCTGTCGGCCTCCAACACCAGGTTGTAGTTGATCGTCAGCGGCACAATATACACCGGCTTCGCCTGCGGATCGCGCATCAAGCTGTGGATGTAGCCGCGGAGCGCCGTGCCCAGAAGCCCCAGCTTTAAGTGCTGCTCCACCGCGTTGGAGCGGCTGCGCGTGCCCCCCGGGAAAAAGAGGCTGTGATACCCACGCTCGATCAAGACCTGCGAGTAAGTCTTGAGCACATCTTTATAAAGTCGATGCTGAAGGCGACGATCGACCTTATACGCCCCCAGATTATGCATGAAGAAGCTCATCAGGGGGTTGGTAAAGAGGTTCTTACCCGCCCCGTACGTCACCGGCGGAAGCCCCGCCTCATAGAGCGCCCACCCCACCAGGATCGAGTCCATGTTGGAGCTATGCGTCGGCACAAAGACCAGCGTCCCCTTCCTGGCGAGCACCCGCAATGTGGCCAGATCCCCCTGCAACACCACCCGCTGCGTCAGGTCACGGACATGCGAGAGGGTCTCCCGCAGCTCCCCGACCCGCGTGGGCATCGTCGCCACCCGCGGCAGGTCCTGAGCCTTGAACAAAAAGCTCAACCCGATGGGCAGCGCCCCGGTGGCCATCTTGTAGACCCAGGGGTTAAAGCGGCCGGCAAGATCGTCGGCGTAGCTCTCGACGAGTTTCCAGAGGATCTCGCGCTTCTTGGGCTCGGGCATCGTCGCCAGACGCCGCGACATGTTGCGCCACCAGGCGATCGAACGCACCTCCTCCTCGGCGCCGCGCTCCCGCTGCAGCCGCGCGATCTCCTGGTAGGCCGCGTCGTTAAGCACGTACTCAATGCCTGCCCCCCGCGCATCGCGCGAGGCGCGCACAAAGTCGTTGAACGCGCGCCGGCTGACCTCGGCCACAAGCTGCGAACGCTCACTCGCCAGGCGAAAGAGCGGCGATTCATCCTGCCTCGTCCATGCATCAAACATCGGGGGCCTCAGGGCGCAATCGGTGAGTTCGGCCGCTCATCCTAGACCTGCTACCGCAGGCTGGCAACGCGGCGCACACGCCAGGCCTCACCTGCATCTTCCCGAAGATCGGTGGCCTGGCACCGCGCTCAGATCCCGGCCTTGCGAATCCACGCGCCCAGCTCGACCATCCCCTCATCGATGGTGCGCTGCGGCACGTAGCCGAAATCCTCGCGCGCCGCCGAGATGTCGAAGTAATGCGCGGTCGAGAGCTGTTTGGCGAGAAATCGCGTCATCAAGGGCTCCTCGCGCTTGCCAAGCGCCTTATACGCCGTCTCCATCGCCCAACCCACCGCGTAGGCCACGCCTGCGGGCACCTGCGCTTTAAGCGGCTCAAGCCCCCCGCTGACCAGGATCTTGTCGATGAGCTCCCCCACCGCCACCGGCTCATCCTGGGTGATGAAGTAGGGCTTACCGGCGGGTTTTCCGTGTGTTGCCAGCGCCTCGGCCGCCAGCAGATGCGCGCGCGCGGCGTCCTCCACATAGACCGAGTCCACCAGGGCTTTGCCGTCGCCCACCCGCTTGAGCTTGCCACGCCGCGCCCGATCGATGATGCGCGGCACAAGATGGTTATCCCCCGGCCCCCAGATCAGATGCGGGCGCAGCGACACCGTCTTGAGCGCGTCGCTGTTGGCCGCAAGCACCGCCTTCTCGGCCATCGCTTTGGTCTCGGGGTACGCCGTCAGATAGCTCGCGGGGTAGGGCACCGACTCATCGACCCCCTCCAGCGGCGCATCGCCGTAGACCACACTTGGCGAGCTCGTGAAGATCAGGCGAGGAATGTTGTGGGCGCGGCAGGCCGCGATGATGTTCTCGGTGCCCACCACATTGGCCTGGTAATACGCCTCATAAGGCCCCCAGACGCCGGCGCGCGCTGCGACGTGGTAGACCTCCTCGCAGCCCTCCACCGCCGCTGACACAACCTCGGCGTCGGCAAGATCGCCGCGCATCACCTCGACGCCCTTCGCCCGCAGGTTGGGATAGTCGCCCCGGGCCAGCGAGCGAACCTCATCGCCACGCGCGAGCAACTGATCGACGATCGCCTCGCCAAGAAATCCGCCGCCACCGGTGACCAGAACCTTCATGCCAGCTGCTCCCGCGCCCACTCGGTGAGCGCCTCTCGAAAGATCTTCGAATTGTGGCGCACATCCACCGGAAAGCCCGAATGAAAGAGCACCTCCTCAATCTCGCGTGTCAGCTCATGCTTTGCGCCCAGGGCCAGAAGTTCCTCGCGCACCTTATCGCGCACCGCCCCCTGGTGCTCCGCCTCAAGCTCCACGCATAAGACCGGCACCACCCTACCCGCACGCTTCACCCCGACCAGCGCCGTGCGAAAGACCGCCGGATGCGTGTTGAAGATCCCCTCCACCGGGATCGTGAACATCGTGCGCGTCTCATTGAGCACCACCCGGTGGGTCTTGCGCCCGCAGAACCACATGCGCCCCTGATCGTCAAAATACCCCACATCGCCCATACGATGGCGCACATCCTGGCCGTCGGCGATCTTCGCGCCGCGCGTAGATGCGTCGCGATTATAATAGGCGCGGGTGACCTGCGGCCCCTTCACCACAAACTCGCCAATCTCACCGGGCTTGAGCACCTGCGCATCTTCCCAGGTCGCAATCGGATCATCGGTGATGGCGATAACCTGCACCTCCACGCCCTCGACCGGATAACCCACACACACGCCCTTCCCATCATCGGTGGCTTGAGCCGTCTCCCCCAGGATCATGTCACTGCCGATCGAGGCCACCGGCAACGACTCCGTCGCACCGTAAGGCGTAAAGATCTGCGCCGACCCATCGAGCATCGCTTTGACGCGCCTCAAGGTCACTGCCGGCACCGGCGCCCCGGCCGAGATCACCCGCTTGAGCCCGGGCAGCCTCACGCCCTCGGCCTCCCCAAAGCGCCCGAGTTTGTTGAGCACCGCCGGCGAGCCAAACATGTTGGTGATGCCCATCTGTCGGATGGGCTCAATGAGGTTGCGCGGATCGACCTTGCCCGGATTCGCAAAATCCATATCCGGCACCACCGTCGTCATGCCCAACGCCGGATCAAAGAGCGCAAAGAGCGGGAAGGTCGGAAGATCGATCTCACCGGGCTCAATCGTATAAGTCGCCTTGATCAGCGCCACCTGCGCCGCAAAGTTGCCGTGCGAGTACACCGCCCCCTTGGGCACCCCGGTGCTCCCGGAGGTAAAGAGGATCGCCGCCATATCATCGGGCTTCACGCGCGGCGGCTCCCAGCCCTCGGCGGCCGCCCCCTTCTGACGCACCTGATCGAGCGTAAACCCGCCCCACAACCAGCGCCGCCCCACCGTCACACAATGCTCAATCGTGCCGCGCCCCCACCCCAGCGCCAGCCGTGCAGCATGGGCCGTGGGGATGCCGATAAAGGCCTGCGGCTCCGCCTCGGCCAGACACACCTTCAGGTTTTTGAGCCCCATCCCCGGGTCCACAATCACCGGCACCACTCCGGCCTTAAAGAGCCCGAAGGTCAGCGCAAAAAAGGGCATCGAGGGCTTGACCATCAGCACCGCGCGGGTGCCTGGCACCACGCCGATGGCGTGCAGCCCGGCGGCGATCTCATCGCTGGCCCGATCCAGCTCGGCATACGAGGTCGTCTCGTAGCGCCAGGTGCCATCGGGCGCGCGCGAGGTCGGAAAATGAATCGCCGGCGCATCGGGCATCGCCTGCGCCATCGCGCTGATCGCCCGGGCGATGTTCGGATCGGGCGCCTCCGCCTTACTCGCATCGCTGGTGCTCGCCGGTGCGCTCATGCGCCCTCCCAGGCGTCGGTGCTCTTAATAAAGTCCATGATCTTCGGGATCAGATCGTCGCGACGATCTTCCAGCACATAATGCCCCGCCTCCGGATACTCGGCGTAGGTCGCCTGCGGGTAGATCTCTTTCCAGCGCGCCAGGAAGTGCCGGTCGAAGACAAAATCCTTATACCCCCAGCCGATGAAGATCGGACGATCGCCCAGCGAAGGCAGCGCCGCCTCGATCTCACTGACCAGCTCATAGCCGGAATCACCTGGCGAAAGCGGGATATCCTGCACAAAACGCAGCGTGGCGATGCGATTCTCCGGCGTATCGTAGGGCGCCTCATACGCCTTCCGCACCTCCGCAGGAAGCGGCGAGGTCACACATACGCGGGAGGCTGTGCGGCTGAAGGCGTTGAGCTTTTTGACGAGCACCGAGCCCACCGCCGTGTCGCGCGCAACTTTGAGCGGCAGCGGAAAACGCTTGGTCTTGGGAAGATGAAACGCCGCCGTATTCAAGAGCACAATGCGCCCGACCAGCTGCGGGTTTCGGGCCGCAAAGGTCATCCCGATCATCCCGCCCCAGTCGTGCAGCACCAGCGTCAGCGGCGCACTGAGATTGAGCGCTTTGACGAGGCTCTCCAGATCTTCGACGCGACGCTCCAGCGTATACGGGTACGCCTCGGCGCTCGGCTTATCGGAGCGCCCACACCCGATGTGATCCGGCGCAATGGTGCGATGCTCCCCACGCAACGCCTCAATGAGGTTGCGATAATAGAAGGACCAGGTCGGGTTACCATGCACCATCAACACCGCCGGCCCCTCACCCTCATCGACATAATGAAGGTTGTGGCCGCCTTCGACCTGATGAAAGTTCGGCGAATACGGGTAAAGCGAGGGGCTCACAGCCTCCTGGCTCGGGTGAAGCTGTGGTTGGGTCAAAACGCAATCTCCATCATCGAACAGTTTAATCCGCTGCCAATCCCCATAAGCCCCACCCTGTCGCCACGCTGCACGCGCCCCTGCCCCACCGCCTTCGCCAGCGCGATAGGAATCGACGCCGGGCCGACGTTTCCGTGGTCGTGGTAAATCTTCAAAAAACGCTCGCGATCGAGCTGAAGCGCCTCGGCCACCCGCGTCATATGCACCGCGCTGACCTGGTGGGCGCACACAAGGTCGAGCACCTCGGGCGACCATCCCAGCTCCTCGGTCGCGCGGGCAAAAGTCTTCTGCCCGAGCTCCACGCCACGAAGGAGCAACATCGCCGCATCGGTCTCCATCCAGTCGCGCTGCCCGCGGCAGAGCTCATTATGCTCGCTCGCTGACTCGGTGACCGCGCCCACCACCCGGGGGGCATCGACGCTGAGAAAATCGCGTCGGCCCAACACCATCGCCGCCGCCCCCGAACCCAGGGTCAGCGTGGCGAGCTGGTCGCGCATCTTCTCCACCGGGAAGTCGGGCTGGTTCAGCCGCGCGATCGTCGCCTCAATCACCTCCAGGCTAGACTCGCCATTGACGACCATCCCGTAGTCAATCGAGCCCCGCTCGATCATATCCCCCACGATCTGAATGCCGTTCAAAAAGCCCAGGCAGGCGTTGCCCACATCGAAGTTCAGACAATGCGATCCCAGCTCCAGGCTGCGATGCACCATCGAGGCAACCGAAGGTTCTACAAAATCGCGGCAAACCGAGGTGCTGATCAACACCCCGATCTTCTCGCGTTCCACCCCGGAGCGCTCCAGCGCGCGCCGCCCGGCCATCGCCGCCGGTACACTCGCCATCACGCCCTCAGGCCACACCCGTCTCTCGGCGATGCCGGTGAGCTGGTAGATAAGCCCCCGCGTCGGCAGGCCGGCCCGCTTAAGCGCTGGCTCAAGCCTCGACTCGATCTCCGCGGAACTTATCGCCCGGGGAGCCCGCATCTCAGCCAACCCCGCCACCGCCACATTCTCAAACTTCACCACACTCATCGAACTCCACCTCGTCTGTGCGCGGGAGTATGCCCGCCGCCCCCCGGCCTATCAAGGCGATCTGCAGGCCGGCCGCCTTGACGCTAAAAGACGCCCGGTGTTAAGACCACGCGTCTTTATGCCCGAATTTGCTCGCTCTTGCGGCCATCAGGGGTCTGAAGATCTGCCGAGCCCATAACCTCCTGGTCGGCGCAGCCGGGGAGGACGTCCCACGTCAGGTGGCTCGTCGCATCGCGCAGGCCTCCTCCTTGTTTACAGCTGGTCCACCGCCGCCTTTACCGACCGCGCCGAACTCGACGAGCGGCGCCACGCAGGGAACGTCATGGAAATTCTCTACATCGCCATCGGGGTCGTCGGCTTCATCGCCGGCATCGTCCTCTTTATGGAAGGCAACCGCACCAAGCGCGCCTACCTCGCCGGCCTGGCCGACCTGGAAGCTCGCGAGAAGAAGCTCGAAAAGAAAGAAGGATCCAAATCCACCAAAAAGATCGAGAGCGACAAGACCGCAAACGCCGCTCCCTCCGCTGACACCAGCCGCCTGGAAAAAGAACTCTCCGAAGCTCAGGCCGAGACCAAATCGCTCAAGTCGCAGGTCTATGAGCTCAAAAACGAGCTGAAAGAATCGCGCCAGAGTGCCCGCAAGGCCCGCGAAGAAGCCGCCGGCGTCGATCAGACCGCGCTCGTGGAAGCCCGCGCCGAGATCGCCGACCTCAAAGCCAAACTCGCCAACGCCGACCAGCGCGTCAGCGCCGTCCGCGCCGAAGCCCAGGCCAAAGTCGCCGAGGCCAAAGCCGCACCCGCTGCCGCCACCCCCGAGAAGGTCGAGTTCGACACCGACGAGCTCGCTCGCCAGCGCGACGAGATCGAACGTCTGCGCGCCCGCATCGAGTCGCAGAACAAGGCCCAGGCCGACGAGGTCCGCGGCGCCGAGCAGGACTTGAAGCGTAAGCTCAACAAGACCGCCCGCGAGGTCGACAAGCAGCGCCGCCGCGCCGACAACAACGACAAAGCGTACAAGGTCACCCAGCGTCAGCTCGACGCGGCCCGCGAGCGCATCGAGCTGCTCGAAGAGGAGCTTAAGCGCGCCGGCTTCGCCGGCGAGCAGGCCGAGAAGGTCGAGAAGGCCAGCAGCGCCGAAGAAGCTCCCGCCCCGGCGGCGGTCGAGGACGTCAAGGAAGCGCCCGCTCCCGCTGAGACGGCCGAAAAAACGCCCGCGGTCGAGTCGACCGACGAGGCTCCGAAGTCCGAAACCGCCCCGAAGGTCGAGACGGCTGAAGACGTCGAGAAGACCGAAGACGCGGAGAAGGTTGAGGGCAGCGAGGCGAAGTCCTGACCCACATCGCGCGTAGAAGCAAGTCACAAGCCGCCCGGGCGACCGGGCGGTTTTTTTTGTGCCCCTTGCCAGGCGAAACTCGGTAGTGACTCAATTCTGTCAGGGTGCCAGGCAGTCGTGCAGGTTGCCTGAGATCGGGTGCCTGGCACCCGGTCTCGTTGCACCCGCACACAGCGTTCAAGATCGGGTGCCTGGCACTCGGGCAGGTTATCTAAGACCCAAGATCGGGTGCCTGCCACTCGTGTAGGTCGTCTACGTCCGAATGCCTGGCACCGGCACACAGGGTTCAGGATCGGGTGCGCGGCGCTTCCCCACACAGCGTTCAAGATCGGGTGCCTGGCACTCGGGCAGGTCGTCTACGTCCGAATGCCTGGAACCCGCACGCAGCGTTCAAGATCGGGGGCCTGGCACTCGGGCAGGTCGTCTACGTCCGAATGCCTGGCACCCGCACGCAGCGTTCAAAGTCACGTGCGCAGCGCCCCACACACAGGGTTAAGAACGGAGGCCTGACACTCGGACTCGTTGCATAAAACCGGATGCCAGGCACCCAAACAGCACCCGGATTCGTTCCGTTAGAGCGGATATCTGGCACGCGCACAGCTATCGCGATCGGGTGGCTGGCACCCGGTACCGCTTGCCCCACATTAAACGCCCGGCCTCAGTACACGCATCACAACACCCTCTCCCCACACTCCACCTCCCAATCCCATCTTCGATTTCCCGCTCTCCCCCCATCCCCACCGCTCTCTCCTGACCAAAAAACAAAAAAAACCCGCCCCGCTCTACTTACGCAGAACGGGGCGGGCTTTTTTAAATAAAGGGTTGGCAGCGACCTACTCTCCCACGACCTCTCGGTCGCAGTACCATCGGCGCTGGAGAGCTTAACTTCCGAGTT
>NZ_VOSM01000014.1 GCF_007997015.1 Lujinxingia vulgaris | reverse complement strand
CTCCCATCCCTCATCATCCGCCACCCAACCCCGCGCTCACCCGCATATTTACTGGACCTTGCACGACCCCCGGTCGGCTTCCATCACCCAACCTCATCCCGTCCAGGAGTCGAACATCACCCTTTATCTATGCGCCCCATAAACACTTTCACACTCACCTCCACGACCCGCACCACTTCCCACCACCCTCACTCGCCCCCCAACCCCGCGATCACCCGCATACTTCCTGGACCTTGCACGACCCCCGGTCGTTTTCCACAACCTCATACCGACCGGGAGTCGAACATCACCCTTTATCTATGCGCCTCATCAGCACTTTCACCCTCCCCTCCACGACCCGCACCACTTCCCACCACCCTTATTTTTTTTATTTTTTTTCAACACTTTCACCCTCACCTCCCCTCCACGACCCGCACCACTTCCCACCACCCCTAACTCCGCGATCACCCGCATATCTACTGGTCCTTGTTCGACCCCCGGTCGTACCGCTACACCACTCCCGCCCGCACCAACATTGACTTGCCAGTCACCACCTTTGAATACCTCCCCCCCCTCGTACTTCGCACCGAGCCTGGCTGGAGCCCCCGGGATCCTCGCCGGCTCGTCTCAATGAACGCGGGCCTTTTCACCGCCACTGTGTCGCCCCCGGCGACATCACCCTGGCGAGCGCGGGCCTCATAACCCCAATTGTTTGGAGCACGATCCTGAACTGGATGAATGGCATCACCCCCCCCTCTTCCCTCCTGGCCCTTGGCCTGGCCGCATCGCTGAGCCTGGCTGCCTGCGGCGAAGACAGCGACCCCACCGACAGCGACCCGCGCGAGGGAACCCCCTCCACGAGCTCGTTTGAGGTAGAGTTCTCCAACGGCGGCACCTCCCAGACCTACAGTGGAAGCATCAATAGCGACGAAACCTCCGAAGAAAGCTGGGGCGCCTCCATTGCCGGCGGCGTCATCACCATCCTGATGCAGGACGGCAGCGGCGTGGCCATCAACGCGGTCATCGACACCGCGCAAAACACTTACGCCACCGGCGACTTCGCCCTCTCCGAGCCCCCGGAGGGCACCTTCGTCACCCTGCTCGATCCCCTCGGCGGCGACACCTTCAACACCCTCGATGAAGGCACCGTCAAGCTGACCAGCTGCCCCAAGGCCATCGGCGACAAGGTCGTCGGCTCCTTCAATAACGTCGTCCTGTATAGCGAGATGGACGAGAGCAGCCGCACCCTCTCCGGGAACTTCGACGTGCCCGTCTACGCGATGAGCGGCTCGCTCAACTGCCCTCCGGCCGATGAGCCCGACAACGACGATGAGCAGCCCGACGATAACGACGACCAGCCCAACGCCTGCCAGGGCTACGAGTACTGCGAGAGCGGCGACGGCGTCTGCTGCCCCTATGCCGAGTGCATGGCCACCTGCAGCTTCAACTGCGTGATGGAAGACGAAGAGTGCGCCGGTGGTCTCAACCCGGCCGCCTGCGACTCCTGCACCCTGGACTACCTGGACAGCTGCGGAGTCGACCAGGCCTGCCGCGACGCCGCCGCAGCCCTGACCACCTGCGAAGAAGACGCCGGCTGCAGCGAACTTGAAGACGAAGACGCGGCGACAAGCTGCACCGAGTCCAACTGCTGCTCTGAGCTTCAGGCCGCCTACTGAGTGAGCACCACCATGCGCTCGCGGGTTTACAGCGCGTGGTGCTCCGCTCGAAACACGCTTTTAAAGAAGCCGACCCCGACCAGGGTCGGCTTTTTTGCTCACCGCCCTTCTCCCCGCGGAAAACTCGACGCTGTCCAACAGCCGATCCCCGCATAAACAAAGAACCTTGCGCGACCCCCGGTCGTTCACGTCATCTCACGCGTGCACGACCGGGAGTCGAACATCCCCCTTTATTCATGCGCCTCTGCGCCTGTTCACCACCCCACCCACACGCCCCTCTCACCTCCCTACTCCTGCAACATCACCGCCTCAAAGATCCGCAGCAGCAACTCCCCAAGCTCCGGCTGCTCCAGCATCTGCGGCGCATCGACCTTGATGGCATTAAGCGCCTGCTCCATGGCACTCATCGCCACAAACATCGCGCACTCCCGACGCCGCGCTGCCCCCTCCCCCTCCCGAAGCCTCGCCGGAAGCTCGTCGCGATGCGCCTCCACCAGCGCTCGAAAATACGCCCCCAGCCCCTCCCGCTCCCGCTGCACAAGCTCCCCGCGATGCACCTCATCGATCCGCGGAAGTATCACCCGGTGAAGCTCACCGCGGCGCCGGTTCTGCGCCACGAGACGCTCGCAGACCTGCGCCATAACTTCGCGCAGCGTCATCCCGCGACCGCCGGCAACCACTGCCCGCACAAGCTCCATATCCCGCGCAAGCTCCCGCTCCACGAGCGCCGCCAGCAACGCCTCCTTGTTGGGAAAATACTGGTAGAGCGACCCGATGCTCGTGCCCGCCACCTCCGCCACCCGATTGGTCGTCAGCGCCTCGATGCCATCTTCTTGCAGAATGCGAGCCGTCGCCTCGATCAGCGCCTCCACCAGCGCGCGTGAGCGCTCCTGAACAGGCTCCTTGCGCGGCTGCGTCTCATCATGCTCGACCATGCTCATCCTCCTTCAGAAATGCGAGTACCGACCCCACCACACCTCCCCGATAATCCCCACAGTAGCGAGGCGTCCACTTCTGCAGGAGAAAACCATGAAAGAAATCGCCATCATCGGCGCCGGAATCGGCGGGCTCACCGCCGCCCACGCCCTATTAAAGGCCGGCATCAACGTGCGCGTCTTCGAGCGCGCCCCGCAACTTCGCGCCCTGGGCGCAGGCATCACCATGCAGGCCAACGCCATGGAGGCCCTGGCAAGCCTGGGGCTGGCCGAACGCGTGCACGACAAGGGCCACACCATCGATCGAGCGCAGATCACCACCTGGAAGGGCTCCCCCTTACAATCGCTCGACTTCGGCGCGCTCGGCCAGAAGATCGCCTGGCCCGGTGTGGCCATCCACCGCCGCGCTCTCATCCATGCCCTGGCCGAGGGGCTTCAAGACGTGCTCGTATTCAACGCCGGCGCAACGCACATCGAGCAGCGCGACGACGCCGTCCACATCACCTTTGAAGACGGCACTCAAACGTCTTTTACCGCCCTCATCGGCTGCGACGGCCTGCACTCGGTGGTGCGCCGCTCGCTTTTGGGCGACGAACCCCTGCGCTACGACGGCTACACCTCCTGGCGCGGCGTCGCCACAATGCCCTCCAAAGGCCTCGCCACCACCGAGATGTGGGGCGCCGGCAAACGCTTTGGCCTGGTGCCCATCGCCACCGACAAAGTGTACTGGTTCGCCGTGGCCGAAGCCCCCCAGAACTCCCCGGCCAAAGACCCCGCCCTTGAGCACCTCTTAGCCATGTTTGAAGGCTGGGCCGCTCCGGTCGAAGAGCTCCTGCACGCCACCTCCCCCGCCGACATCATCGCCACCGACTGTCTCGACCGCCCCCCGATCCCAACCTGGGGCCGAGGCCGCGTCACCCTCCTGGGCGACGCCGCCCACCCCATGATGCCCAACCTCGGCCAGGGCGGCTGCCAGGCCGTCGAGAGCGCCGTGGTGCTGGGCCGCGCCCTTCAAACTACCCCGAACATTGAGCAGGCCCTGCGCCTCTACGAGCGCCAGCGCATCGCGCGCGCCAACCTTTTTGTAAAACGCTCCTTTGACACCGGCCGCATCGCCCAGTGGAAGAACCCCCTGGCCAGGGGCATCCGCAACCTCGGCATGCGTCTCATTCCCACCGCGCTGGTGCAGCGCGCGCTCGTCGAGCAATACGCTTTCGAAGCCTGGTACCAATCGGTGAGCACATGACCCTCACAAATGCGCTACCCCGGCGCTCTTCACATCGCGCAGGACCACGAAATCGCCCGCTCACCCGCATAAACACTCAACCTTGCACGACCCTCGGTCATGCACACGGTACGACCCTCGGTCATGCTAACCCGGGTCACAAAACCCCCGAACACCCGCACCAACACTCAACTTTGCGCGACCCCCGGTCATGCACACGGTACGACCCTCGGTCATGCTAACCCGGGTCACAAAACACCCGAACACCCGCACTAACACTCAACTTTGCGCGACCCCCGGTCATGCACATGGTACGACCCTGGGTCATGCAACCCCCGTCACAAAACACCCGAATACCCGCACCAGCACTCAACTTTGCGCGACCCCGGTCATGCACACGGTACGACCCCGGGTCATGCATACTCCGGGCGCACCATGCCCGAAAACCCGCTCCCACGTGCCACTTCGTACAACCCTCGCTCCGCATCAACGGCCCACATCAAAACCGCCCCACACCCGCATAAACACTCAACCTTGCACGACCCCCGGTCGGCCATACCCCCCGACTTTCATCCCCCTCGCCACCTGTGCCATACTTCCCCCACAACCTCTCCACCGTGTCCATGTGCGTGATCAGCCGCCCATCTCATCGCCTGAAAACGGACCTCACATGCACCCCAACCTCCAGAAAAGTCTCCGGCTATTCGCCGCCTGCCTCACCCTCCTCCTCACCGCCTGCGCCGGTGCCCCCACGACCACCACCGAGCCGGCCGCCCCCCTTGAGTTCCCCCACGACGCCCCCATCGACGCCGCCGCCGAACTCAACGACATCCTGACCTTTCTCTACGACACCCACGGCAGCGATCTGGAAGCTGTGCGAACACGGCTCAAGGCCCTGGTTGAGCGCGCGCCCGCTTATCCACTGGCCCACTACAACCTCGGCCTCCTCGCCCACATCAGCAATGAGCCCGACCGGGCCCGCGACCACTACACCCGCGCCCTGGAGCTCGACCCCAAACTCAGCGCCGCCCACATCAACCTGGGCATACTCGCTGCCGATGCCCGCAACGACGGCCAGGCGCAACGCCACTTCGAGACGGCCCTCCAGCTCTCGCCAGACCACCCGCTCGCACACCAGAACATCTCCACGCGGTCCTCGTCACCTGACGACACCTACACCGAACCCACGGCCGTAGAAGTTCACCTTAAAGCGGGATTGGAGCAATGGGCGCGCGAAGACCGAGACGCCGCACTCTCCAGCTTTCGCCAGGCACTCGAAACCTATGAGACGCTCGACGAAGACCAACAACACCTCCACCGCGAGCCTGCAGCACACGCGGCCTTCATGCTGGCAGAAGACGCCAATGAACGCGCTATGGCCCTGAAGATGGACGCCACCGAACCTGAACGTCTAAGGAACCAGGCAGAAGCAAAAGTCCAGGCACTTAACGAAGCCCATGACCTCTATAAGGCGGTCATTCTATACGAAAGTCCACAATGGGCGGTCGCGGCTACCTACCGCATTGGCGAAGGCTACCTTGGGTTTGTCACAATGTTTCGACAGTCCCCCGTCCCGGAGGAGCTGCGCGAAGACCAGAAACTCGTATACAAAGGCATTCTCGAGGATAAAACGACGCAACTTCTCGAACACACATACAACCATTTCACAACCGCTCTTCAAATCGCTCAGGACACGGGAATCCTCACCGACTTCTCCTACAGAGCCGCCCTCGCGCGTTTTGAAATCAAGCCCGACATTCACTCCCAACCCGCCGCGTTGCCGCCCGTCGGACAGCCTCGTCAGGATGGGTTTGTGCTCCACGGGTTCCTCTCCCCACCCTCAAGCGGCGACGAAGAGCCCGAAGAGTTGGAAGTCGTTGAGGGAGATAAAAAGGACGAAGAAGAGTTGGACTAACGCCACCGTAATTTTGTAGTCGCCAACATAACAACACCCCCTTCATCGCCGATTCCCCGCATAAACACTCGACCTTGCACGACCCTCGGTCGGTCGATCCCACCAGAATTCGGGTCGTTCACAACGCACGTAAAAAGAGCCGGCTCCCTCTCCCGGGAGTCGGCTCTTTTTACGCCCGTCGCTTTCCCCCTCATCACCTCACGAACTGCACGACAACATCGAACACCCAAACTTATCCCGCGCCCAGTCCGGCCGCTTCTTCGCAAAACGCCCCCACTCCGACCGCTCCTCATAGGGGGCGCGCAGCACCTCCATCAGAGAATAGACCCCCGAGAAGTCGCCCGCCTCCGCCTGGTCGATCGCCTCCTGCGCCAGGTAGTTTCGCAGCACGTAGATCGGATTGACCGCGTTCATCGCCTCGCGCCGCGCCTCATCACGTGTGCCATCTTTTTGCACCCGCGCCACATACGCGCGCAGCCAGGCGTCGATTGCCTCCCAGTCCTCATCGTTATGGGAATCCGGCGAGTAATAGGCCTCCATCAAGGGCGCCCGCAACACCTCCGCGTCCACCGCATCAGCCTCAACCCCCTCGCAACGCACCTCGGCAAGTCCGCGATAAAAGAGGATATAATCGGTCTCCACCCGCGCGAGCATCGCCATCAACCCCTCGACCAGCGCCTCATCGCGAGAGCCCTCAAGGCTCGCCAGCCCCAGCTTCTCAGCCATCATATCGAGCTGCAGCTCGCTGTAGACGGCGGGGAAATGATCGAGCGCCTCCTGCAGAGGCGTCGCATCCTCAACCAACGCGGCCACCGCGTTGGTGAGCTTATAAAGGTTCCAGTACGCCACGTCGGGCTGGTAGCCGTAGCGGTAGCGACGCTGCCCCCGGTCGGTGGTGTTGGGCGTAAAGCCCGGATCAAAGTTATCGAGCCAGCCGTAGGGGCCGTAGTCGATCGTCAGGCCCAGGATCGACATGTTGTCGGTGTTCATCACCCCGTGCACAAAACCCACGCGCATCCAGCCCACCACCATCGAGGCGGTGCGCTCGGCAACCTCCCGAACCCACGCGACAATATGCGCATCACTGACCGGCACGTCGCTCGCAGCCGCGCTTGAACCACTCGCCACATCCTCGCCCAGAAGATGCGGAAAATAGTGGCGGATCGTGTGCTCCACCAACCCCCGCAAGATATCCAGATCCTTGCGGGCCGCGTGAATCTCATAGCTCCCAAAACGCAAAAAACTCGGGGCCACCCGGCACACCACCGCCCCGGGCTCCGGGGCCGGCCGACCGTCGTAGAGTTTATCGCGCATCACCTGCTCACCCGTCAGCACAAGGCTCAGCGCGCGCGTCGTCGGCACGCCCAGATGAAACATCGCCTCACTGCATAAAAACTCGCGAATCGACGAGCGCAGCACCGCCCTCCCATCAGCCATGCGCGAGTAAGGCGTCATCCCCGCCCCCTTAAGCTGCAGCTCATGGCGCGCCCCCGTCTCCGGGTGCAGCGCCTCCCCCAGCGTGATCGCTCGCCCGTCGCCCAGCTGCCCGGCCCAGTTGCCGAACTGATGCCCCCCGTAGCATGCGGCATAAGGTCGCATCCCATCGAGCAGGGCGTTACCCGCCATCACCTGCGCAAAGCGCTCCGACTGCACAAAGTCCTCATCAAACCCCACCAGCTCGGCGACCTCCGGCCAAACCGCCACAACCTCGGGAGCGGCAACTTCGGTGGGCTCCACCGGCGAGTAACACGCCCGCACCTGGCGCGGGCGCCGCTCGCTGAGCGCATCGCCGGGAAGCTCGCGCATAAATCGATCATCGAAGGTCACAGAAGCCATAAGCCGCTCTCAAGGTCAGAGGTTGAACGCAAGCCCGGCCCCACCTTCGAGGGAGTGACACCGGCTGCATGGGCGCGTATCCCATCAACGTCTGACCCGGGGCAAGCCTTCCGCGCTCCCGCCCCCGGGCGAAAGCACCGACTTGAAGTGCCCCTGCCTTAAATGATAACCGAGCTCTTCGCACGACGACCCGACCGCGCAACGCCTTGAAGCGTCGGGGGATATCTTGTCCGCGCCCGACCTGCGTTCTCGGCGCGCCACCCGTAAGATCACGTCTTTTGCGCTGAGATGATTTTTTCAATCCAGGGGTACCTTCTCGCCCCGAACTCTTGAGAGCATACGATGTACAAATCCCTCTGTCTGACCGCGCTCCTGGCGCTCGTTGTCGGCACTGCGGCCTGCGGCTCCGACCCCGTCGACGCTCCGGACACGGGCACCACCCTCCCCGACGCGGGAGAGCCCGACACCGATGTGCCCACCGGCCCGCAGCCGCGCCTGGTGATGCCCGATAGCCTGCAGTTGAGCGCGGAAGTTGGCGCACAGGCATCGACGACCTTTGTGGTGCAGAACATCGGCGACGCCGCGCTGGAGCTGACGCTGAACAGCCCGCGCGACTGGGTCACCCTCTCGCAGACCGAGCTGAACCTGGAACCCCAGGCCGAAGCCACCCTCACGCTCAGCGGCCAATGCCGCGACCGCGACGAGGTGCGCACCGACGACATCCAGATCAGCAGCAACGATCCGCGCGCCGCCGGTCGCACCCTGGCGCTCACCCTGACCTGCGGCGACGCCGACGCCCCCGCCCGCCTGACCATCACCGTCGACGGACTGCCCGCCGGACTCCCGCCCGACATCACCGTCAGCGGCCCCGGCGGCTTCGCACAGACCCTGGACGCGGCCTTTAGCTTCGAGTCCCTGACCCCCGGAAGCTACATCGTGCGCGCCGAGGAGGTCGGCCAAGATCCGATCTTTGCTCCGGTCGAAGAACGCCAGCAGGTCGAGGTTTTACCGGGCCGAGAGCAGGTCGTCTCCGTGAGCTATGAGACCGCCCCGGGCTCTCTCACCATCGCCACCAGCGGGCTTCCCGCCGGCGCCAGCCCCACCCTCACGCTCACCGACACTCAGGGCCAGACCACCGAGGTCGACGCCAACTCCACCCTCAACAACCTCAAACCCGGCGCCTACACCCTGGTCGGCGACGACCACATCGAGGGCAACACCACCTACAGCGCCGCCCCGCTCTCGCTGACCATCACCAGCCGCCAGACCACCGAGGCCACCCTGGCCTACGCCGCCGGCCGCGGCTCCCTGGAGGTGCGCGTCGAGGGGCTGCTCGGCGCCGCCCCCTCCATCGACATCGAAGGCCCCGACGGCTTCTCCACCACCCTCGAAGAGCCCACCACGCTGAGCGCGCTGGCTCCGGGTGAGTACACCCTGGTCGCCAACGACATCGTAAACGACCCGGAGCGCTTTGAGGGCGACGCCCAGACGGTCACCGTGCGCAGCAACGAAGTCGCCCGCACCACGCTGACCTACACGCTGATTACCGGCGAGTTGCAGATTGAGGCCCTGGGCGTCCCCTCCGGCAGCAGCTTTGTGGCCCAGGTCAGCGGCCCGGGCTTCAACCAGAACGTCTCCGCGAACACCACCCTCACCGATCTCAACCCCGGCGATTACAGCGTGGTTTTTGAAGACATCGTCGGCTCCCCTTACCTGCGCGCGGTCCCGAGCCAGGTCGACCTCAGGGTCACCAGCGACGGCCCTACCCGGCTTGCGCAGACCACCTACTCCAGCGTCACCGGGACCCTCAACATCGACATCAGCGCGCCGGCCGGCGCCACCCTGCTCTTTGTGCTGCGCCGCCAGGGCCAGTTCATCGAGGAGTTCTCGATCACCGGCTCCGCCTCACGCACCTTCACCGTCAGCCCGGGCACCTACACCGTAGAGCTCGCCCAGACCCCCACCGACGCCTACGGCAACCCCCTGACGCTCAACAGCACCAACCCGGCCATCACCGTCAACGCCGACGCCGAGGTTGACCACACCCTCAGCGTGGGCTCACCCGCAGTGGTGACCAACGGCGACAACACCGGGCCGGGCTCCCTGCGTCAGGCCGCGCTCACGGTCAACCCCGGCTCGGTCATCACCTTCGCCCCCGGCGTCACCGAGGTGCTCTTGAGCGGCAACCCCATCGAAGTCCGCCATGACCTGACGATCCGAGGCCCCGGCCAACCCGGCGACCTGATCATCCGCTCCAGCGGAAACACCAAACATTTCAACATCTTAAGCGGAAACACCGTACGCATCGAACACCTCACTCTGCGCGACGGCCAGGCTCAAGACGGCGGCTCGATTGAGAACCGCGGCGAGCTCTCGCTGGCGCGAGTGGACTTCCTGGAGAACCACGCCACGCGTTTTGGCGGCGCGATCTACCACTCCGGCGGCGCGTTGCGCGGTGACTTCGTGCGCTTCATCGGCAACAGCGCCGACGACGACGGCGGAGCGATCTTCCAGAACTTCGTCTCCAGCACGTTTTACGACACGCTCTTCAAAGACAACACCGCGGACGGCGTCGGCGGCGCCTTTCGCATGAACTCCCGCTACGACTTAGACCACCGCATCACCACGGTGCGCTCGCTCTTTGATAACAACAGCGCCAACAACGGCGGCGCGGGCTACATTATTGGTTGGGCACGCTTCGCCCACACGACCTTTGCCCACAACGAAGCTGACCGCGACGGCGGGGCCCTCTACCATGCCAACCCCACCGGCGTTTTCCCCTACGAGCTTGATCTGGAGTACGCGACTCTTGCGTATAACACTGCTGGCCTCAAAGGCGGCGCAATCTACAAAAACATCGAGGCGACCGCTCAGATTAGCAATAGTCTGGTGGCCGAAAACACCCCCACCGGCCTCGATACCGAGTCCTTCGCATCCACCTCCAAATACGCCACACTGGGTCGCAGCGTGCTGCAGGGGACCTATCAGACGGTCGATTTCGGCACCGGTGACCACCGCATCACCGACGAGAGCGTCCTGAGCCTGGGGCCGCTCTCGGATAACGGCGGGTTCACCCGCACCATCGCCCTGGGCACCGACAGCGAAGCCTACCGGCGCATCATCCCCGCCATCTGTGATCCCTACTTCGACCAGCGCGGCGCTCGCCGCCCCGATGATCCGAGCAACGGAAGCTGCACCCCGGGAGCCTGGGAGCCCGGCACTGCCCTGAGCGAGAACAGAGAGTTCTTCAGCGCACCGATCCTCGGGCTCCTCCCTCACGCCTACGGCTCGACCACCCATATCGGCCGCGGCGGACTCGCCTTTGAGATCACCGATGCTCAGCGTGCTGTCTACAACGACACCATCGAGGGTGACGGGGTGCTGCTGCGCTCCGGCACCGGCCGCATCACCGTGACGCTGCCTCACGGCGTGGATCGCATCGCTTTTGAGTACCGCAAAGCCTACGAGGGCGGCTCCAGCCGCACCATCGAGGTGCGCGTCAACGGCCAGGTCGTGGCCACCACCCCGAGCTTCGGCTCCGGCAGCGGCGTCGACGACACCGTCTACACCCTGGAGGCCGACAACCTCGGCATTACCGGTGAGGCCCAGGTGGAGATCCGCAACCTCGGCGCCCAGACCACCATCGACAACTTCGTATGGGAGTGAGCGCCCCGGCGCCTCTCCACCGTGGATAACCCACGTCATTTCACACCTGACTTAAACGTTCGTTTTCCTCGACCTCTGACGTACGAGAACATAATGACACTGAAAAAACGCCACGCCCTCTGGGCGCTCCTGATCCTGTTGGCCGCCTGCGGCACCGAGCCCGGTGACGACCCCACCGACCCCGACGCGGGCATCGTCGACGACGCCGGAGAAGACGTCGACCCGGGCCCCACAGCCCGCATCGCCCTTCCCTCCAACCTTGAGCTGAGCGCGGCGCTCAACAGCGATGCCACCGCCAGCTTCACCGTGGTCAACGTCGGCGATGTGGCCGTCGATCTTAGCGTGGAGGCCACCCAGAGCTGGCTTTCGCTGGATACCGAATCGCTCGCGCTCGATGCCGACGCCCAGGCCTCCGTCTCGCTGACGGCCTCCTGCCGCGAGCTCGACGAAGTTCGCAGCGGCACCCTCACCCTGGCCGATGTCGCCGCCGGGGTCAGCGCCGAGATCAACGTCATCCTCATCTGCGGCGACGCCGACCCGGCCGCCTCCCTGGAGGTCGCCATCGCCGGACTTCCTGACGATCTTACCCCGCAGGTCAGCGTCACCGGACCCGATGATTTTGAAGCCACCCTCACCGAATCCCACATCTTTGAAGATGTCCCCCCGGGCACCTACGTGGTCGAGGCGGAGCGCGTGGGCCAGGGCGCCATCTATGAGGCCGCCTACCCCACCCAGGAGCTGGAGATCGCGCTGGGGCAAGACCTGCTGGCGGTCGTCGAATACCTGCCCGTCCCGGGCTCGCTTGAGGTCAGCGTCGCCGGGCTTCCCACCGGCGCCCAGGCCGCGCTCGACGTAATCGACGCCGAGGGCGACGTCACCCGTCTTCCGGCCAACGCGCAGCTCGACGCCATCGAGCCGGGCGACTACACCCTGGCCCCGGCCGATGTCAGCGCCGGCGGCACCCTCTACAGCGCCTCGTCGCAGACCTTCAGCATTGAGAGCGAGCAGACCACCAACCTCACCGTGACCTATGAGGCTGGCCTGGCCAGCCTCACCATCACCATCGAGGGCACCGGCGGCGCCCAGGCCGATGTCACCCTCAGCGGGCCAAACGGCTTCTCGCAGACCCTCACCGAGTCCACCACCCTCAACGCCCTGGAGCCTGGCGAGTACACCTTAAGCCCGGCCGACATTGTCGAGTCCCCGGCACGCTACCAGGCCTCGAGTTCCACGCTCACCCTGGCTGCCGGCCAGCAGGCCAGCGCCACCGTGACCTACGAGGTCGTGCGCGGCGAGCTCCAGATCGCCGCCGACGGCCTCGGTGGCGCAAGCTTCAGCGTGCGCGTCGAGGGCCCCGAGGGCACCCTCAACGAGCTCGGCCCCCTCACCCTGAGCGATCTTCTCCCGGGCGACTACCTGGTCACCTTCATCAGCCGCGCCCTCAATGGCGAGACCCTCAACGCCTCCCCCGGAAGCGTCAACGTCACGGTGACCAGCGACGGCCCGGCCGCCGTCGCCCAGACCACCTACCTGGGCACCACCGCCACCCTGCGCATCGCCCTCAACGCCCCTCCCGGCGCCGCCCACAACTTTGAGCTGCGCACCACCACCGGCACCACCGTCGAGGCCTTTACCTTGAGCGGCAGTGACACCCGTGAGCTCACCCTGGAGCCCGGCGCCTACATCCTGGAGCTCGTCAACACTCCCACCGACAGCGGCGGAAACCAGCTCAGCGTCATCGGCGCCGGCGGCACCTACACCTTAAACGGCGGGGACGTGGTCGACGCCACCATCACCTCCACCTCCCCGGCCTACGTGACCTCCGCCGCCAACAGCGGCCCGGGCTCGCTCCGTGCGGTCATCCAGCAGGTCAACGCCGGCAGCACCATCACCTTTGCCCCGGGCGTCTCCCCCATCACCCTGAGCAGCCGCATCACCATCGACAAAAACATCACCCTGAGCGGCTCCGGCCAACCCGCCGACCTGATCATCCGCGGCGCCGGCAGCAACGGCCTCTTCGACATCGACCGCGACCGGCGCCTCACGGTGCAAAACCTCACCCTGCGCGACGGTTTTGACGAGTACGGCGGCGTGGCCCGCGGCGAGGGCTCGATGAGCCTGGTCAACGTCGATCTTCTCAACAACACCGCCCAGGTCAACGGCGGCGCCCTCTACCTGACCCGCGGCTCCATCAACGCCTCCAACGTGCGCGCTATCGGAAACTCCGCGCTCAACGAAGGCGGCGTCTTCTGGCTGCGCGGCAACGAGCCGGTCATCGTCGACAGCCACTTTGAAAACAACTCCGCCACCGAGCTCGGCGGCGCCATCTTCGCCAACACCGAGTTTCGCACCGACAACGACGGGGTCTACCTGCGTCGCAACCTCTTTAAGTCCAACAGCGCCAACCGCGGCGGCGCCGTCTACCTCGACAGCCTGGGCCGCATCCAGAACTGCACCTTCACCGAAAACAGCGCTACCGAGCGCGGCGGCGCCCTCTACCAGGACAGCTTCCTCAACGGCATCGCTAACGACGACCCGCGTCTTTTGCGCCTGGCGTTTAACACCTTCTCGGGCAACACCTCCGCCCAGGGACGCTCCATCTGGAAGAGCCCCATCTCGCCACTGGAGCTGCGCGGAAACCTCATCGTCGAAGACAGCGGCTTTGCCCTCTACGTCCCGGTGGAAGACTCCCTGCAGGAGGTCGTCTCGCTGGGCTACAACATCATCGCCCCGGTCAGCACGACCATCATCGATGAGCTGGCCACCGACATCACCTCCGACAGCGCGCTGGCCTCCACCGGCCTGCAGACTTTGAGCGATAACGGCGGCGCCACCCACACCATGGCCCTGAGCAGCGGCGCGGCCGCCCTGGGGCGCGTTCCCGCCGCCCAGTGCCTCAACTTCGACAACGCCCCGCTGACCACCGACCAGCGCCGCGCCCCTCGCCCCAACGCCGGCTTCTGCAGCGTGGGCGCCTGGGAGAGCAGCGAGGCCATCACCGGCACCCTCGAAGACTTCTCCACCACCGGCCTGGAAGGCTCCGGCTATGAAAGCGGCACCTTCACCGGCACCAGCGGCCTGACCTTCGTCTACACCGAGGCCCGCAATCAGGATCAATACGGCATCGACGATGAAGGCATCATGCTGCGCGCCGGCGGCACCCTCAGCACCACCCTCCCTGCCCCGGTCAACGTCATCAGCATCGACTACCGCAAAGCCTTCCCGGGTACCTCCGGCCGCGCTGTCGAGATCTGGGTCAACGGCCAACAGGAAGCCACCAGCGGCACCTTCGGCACCATCGCCGGCGACGACCCCACCGTCTACAATCTCACCGCCACCGGTCTGAACCTCACCACCGACGCGCAGCTTGAGATCCGCGTCAACGGCGCCCAGATCGTGCTCGACAACCTCATCTGGCAATAGGCGCCAGCTCAGGCTCCGTCGCAAAACAAAACGCCCCGGGCCGAAAGCCCGGGGCGCTTTTTGTTCGGATACACCTCACCACACAAACGCGGCGTATCCTATTGATTTCAAACGACATTCCAGCAAGCCCAACCCACACCACCAACAGCTCAGGGCAGCCTGGACTCGGTGCACTGGATCACGTTGATCACACGGTCGCCCACCTTCAACAGCCCCCCGCGTAGCTCCCACTGGCCATCGGAATCTTTGATCGCTGTAAACGCGTAGCTTCCCCGCGCCTTCGAGCCGCTCATGTGCATATGCCAGGACGCTGTCCCGCTACTGGACGAGGTCTCCGTCGACCCCGTCTGACACCCCACCACCGCCACGCCGATATCCTCGCCAAGCGCCTCCTGCGCCAGCTCGCAACTCTGCAGAGGCCCGAACACCACCTCTTCATAGCCGCTCATTTTGGCGGCAAAACGCCCGCAGTTCGTGCCAGAGACGAGCGAGATAAGGATCACCACAAAAAAGATCGAGCCGAACGCCGCCCCGCCCTTGCCCCCACCGCTTTTTGCCACTTTACCCCGCGACGCCGACGCCATCGCCCCGACCGGTTGCCGCGCCCCGCGCCCGGCCGCGCCCGACCTTGATCTCGCGCGCGACGTCGACCTCGACGGAAGCGACTGCACCGCCGGCCGCACCATCGCCGCGCGCCGCGCCTGAAGCACGTTGAGCATCGACGCCCGCGCTCCGCGCAGGCTCACCGCCCCGCCCAACGCTTCTAACGCCTCCAACGCCTCACGGGCTGTGCGGTAGCGATCTTCCACATCGGGTGGGAGCATCCCGTCGAGAAAGCGCGCGAAGGACTCCGAGACGTTGACCGCCCCCCGAAAATCCAGCGCCATACGCCGCACGGGAAGCTCCGCCGGATGCCGTCCGCTCAAAAGATGCACCGCCGTCGCCCCCACCGCATAAAGGTCGGTAGCGGGCACTGCGCGCCCCATCAGCTGCTCCACCGGCATGTAGCCGGTGGTGCCCACGATCGTGGAGCCGCCGGTGTCTTCGGCCGCCAGCGTCTGCACCGCCCCAAAGTCGATCAGCGCCAGGCTCCCGTCGGCGCGCTCCATCAGGTTGGAAGGCTTGATGTCACGGTGAATCATCGGCGGGCTCAGCGTCTGCATATACGCCAGCACCTCCAGAAGCTCCGCCACCAGCGCTTTGACCTGCCCCTCGGTCCAGCGCCTCCCCCGCTCCACCTCCGAGCCCAGGTCGCGGCCCTCCACATAGGACTGCGCCAGAAAAAAACGCTCCCCGCCCCAGCCGTCGTCCACGTGGAACGCCTCCTCATAGGCCGGGATCGCCGGGTGCGAGAGCGCCCGCAGCGCCTGCCCCTCCCGCTCAAAAAGCTCGACGGCCTTCCAGCTCTCCACCCGCGCCACCGCCAGCTCTTTGAGCGCCACCTGGCGCCCATCGGCGGTCGTCGCGAGATAGGTGGTGCCGTGCGCCCCCTCCCCCAACACCCTTTCGACGCGATAACGCCCTGCCAGCAGGCGGTTGAGCTCCTCGATCGGCGCGCTCGACAGACCCATATCATCCATATCTTAAACCTTTCATCTCGACGCCCTCGATCCGCGCCGGTCTCACGTGACATCAGCCGCGCGAGTATACGCAAGGCGGCCGGTGCGACAACGCGCCACGCCACGCTCCAAAAGATCCTTCTTGCTCGTCATCGAAGCCGGTGTTACGCACCGTCAACTTCGTAACACACCCCACTTCGGGGTAAGACGTCGTAACCGATGGAGCCCTCACATGTCTGACCTCACCCGCGCCAGCATCGCCGTCGACGCCGAACTCTTAGAGCGTTTTGACGCCTGGATCACCAACAGCGGCCACTCCAACCGCTCCGAAGCCCTGCGCGATCTCATCCGCCAGCGCCTCGCCAGCGAGGAGTGGGAGCAGGCTCAAAACGCCGTCGCCACCGTCACGCTGGTCTACGACCACCACAAACGCGGCCTGAGCAAGGAGCTCGAAGACGTGGGCCACATCCACCACCACGCCATCATCTCGTCGATGCACGTGCACCTCGACCACGACACCTGCCTCGAAGTCATCACCCTGCGCGGCGCTCCCGCCGACTTAAAACACGTCGCCGACCACCTCATCGGCATGAAAGGCGTACTCTTCGGCCAGGCCGTCTACAGCGCGCTCCCCGAGACCTCCGCCGAGCACACGACCGGGCACTCCCACCCATGAACATGTCTACGAAAATTCAAACACTTACACTCGCCGCGCTCATGGTCACATCCGGCTGCGGCGAATCGCAGCCCCCCATCGAAGTCGCGATTCCCGTGGTGGTCGACGCCACCGGTCCTGGCAGCGCGGAGACCGACCTTGGCTACCGCATCGAGCTAAGCGAGGCCCGCTTCGCGTTTGGCAACGTGCGTTTTCTGACCGGAGGAAGCGAGCACGCCAGCCTGCCGGCTCGCGCCTATGACCTCGTGATTCCCAGCGCCCGGGCCCACCCCGGCCATGGCGAAGGCGGCGAGGTGATGGGAGAGCTCCCGGGCGACTATGAGGTCGACTGGGTTAGCGAAGGTGATCGCGACCTGGGCAGCGCCACGCTGCTCGAAGGCGACTACACCTCGGCCTCCCTGACCCTGGCGCGTTTCAGCGAAGCTCCCGAGCTGAGCATTCGCCTCGCCGGCACAGCGACGCGCGAGGGAGAAAGCACCGACTTCACCTTTGAGGTCGCTGCCCCCGAGGGGCGCGAGATCACCGCCATTTATTTTCCGCACGCCATCACCTCCGAGCTCGTCCCGGATGGCCTGCTGCGCTTTCGCTTCGTTTTTGAAGAGGTCTTCGGCCAGGGCCACCTCTTCGATGGCGTCGACTTTGAGGCGCTGGCCACCGGGGGCGTCGTGAGCTTTGGCGCCACCGAAAACGATCCCATCTACCTGGAGGTGCGCCGTCGCCTCCTCTCCCACGACCACGTTAAATTTCAACTTCAGGAGTAACGCCATGTTCAGCCCCACCACCCGCACCACCGCCCTTGCCAGCCTGCTTCTTCTGCCCCTTGCCGCCGCCTGTGGCGAGAGCGACGCGCAGAGCCCCGAGGGCCAGGGCATGCTCAATGTGTTTGTCTATGGCGAAGAGTTTGTGGAAGAGGGCATCCCCGCCGACGCCATGAGCGATGGCTGGGCGATTGATTTTGAAGGGTTTGCCGTCGAGGTGACCTCGGTGACGGTCGGCGACGCCGCGTTCAGCGACGCCACCACCATCCAGATCGCGCCCCCCACCGAGGGCGAAGGCCACCACCTGGCCGAGCTCCCCCTCGACGCCGGCACCTACGAGAGCGTGGACTACGCCCTGGGCACCATCCGCGTGGTTGGAAGCGCCGAAAAAGAAGGCGTCACCAAAACCTTCGACTGGACCTTCGAGGTGCCCACCACCTACGCCGAATGCCACACCACGGTCACCGTCGAGGCCGACCAGAGCAGCCGCCTGGAGCTGACGATTCACGCCGACCACCTCTTCTACGACAGCCTGGTCAGCGAAGACCCCGCGCTGGTCTTCGCCCTGCTGGCCGCGGCCGATGGCGACGATGAGAACGACGACATCTCCAGAGAAGAGCTCGAAGCGGCCTCGGTGGGCACCCTGGACGTCGGTAACGAAGAGATTGAGAACCTCTGGGAGTGGCTCGAAGCCCAGGTCGCAACCCTCGGCCACATCGACGGCGAAGGACACTGCCACTGATGGTTTCAGACCGTTCAACCAGGGGGCGGCGCGCGTTGAAGCGTGTCGCCCTTTCTTTGCTCGCCATGTGCATGGTCACGCCGGGGGGCATGCCCTCGGCCTTTGCGCAATCACCGACGGACACGGCTGATGCCCCCGCGATCGATGCCCTGGCACCCGATCAGGCCGACGCAACTGATCCCACAGACGAGCCCGACGACACCTTAAGGGTGACCGTGCGCGCCAACCTGCCCCGCACCCTGACCAGCGCCACGATGACGCTGGGACGCCAGGAACTCGACGCCGCCCCGGCTCGAAACGCCGAGGAGCTCTTGAGGCAGGTGCCCGGCCTCACGCTGATTCAGCACGGCAGCGAGGGTAAAGGCCACCAGTTCTTCTTACGCGGCTTCGACGCGGTGCACGGCGCCGATCTGGAGCTGACGCTCGGAGGCGTCCCGCTCAACGAGTGGAGCAACATCCACGGCCAGGGCTACATCGATCTGGGCGTGGTGCTGCCCGAGGTCGTGGAGACGATGCACGTCATCAAGGGGCCTTTTGCGCTGCATCAGGGGCTCTTTGGTATGGCGGGCACCGTGGACTACCGCCCCGGCGTCTCCCCGCAGTATCTCGATGGCCAGGCGCTGCAGAGCCACGTCGCGCTGACCGGCGGCACCACCGGCAGGCTGCGCCTCTTTGGCCGCCACGCCAGCGCCGACGGCGCCTCCTTTGCGGCCGCCGAGCTCATGCGCGACGCGGGCTATGGCCAGCAGCGCGGCATTGAGCGCGCCACGCTCAACGCCTCCACCTCCGAGCTCCGGCTGGCCGGCGGGCGGCTCAGCACCTTTTTTGCCGCCGGCGCCTCCCGCTTCGAGCTCCCCGGCACCCTGCGCAGCCCCGACGTCGACGCCGGCCGCATCGGCTTCTACGAGGCCTACGAAGATGTGGGTCGCGGCCAGTCCGCCCGGGCTCTCGGCGCGGCCACCTGGCAGCGCCGCGGCGCGTTGACCTCCGGCGATATGCTGCGCCTGCGCGTCGACGGCGCCGCCCGCGACCTGGTGCTCTTTGAGAACTTTACCGGCTACCTGGACGACCCCATCGAAGGCGACCGCACCCGCCAGGCGCACCGCACCTTCGGCGGCGGCGCGGATCTTTTTTACTCCCGACCGCTCATCGAACGCCTGAGCTTTGTGGGCGGCGCCCACCTGCGCGGCGAACATGTTACGCAGTCCGAGCGTGGCGTCGACGCCGAGCTCGCAACCACCTCCACGCTGCGCGCTCTGCGCGGGGTGCAGTCGAGCTTCGGCGCGCGCGCCGGCCTGCGCCTTCACCCCACCTCCACGCTCCGGCTGGACCTGGGCAGCCGCTTCGACGGCGCCTTCCTCCGGGCCACCGACACCACCTCGACCTCCACCGCCGACGCCACCGGCCAAGACCTGCTCGTCGCGGCATCCCCCCGCGCCTCGGCCCGCTACAAGCCGGGCGATCGCTGGACCTTCTTTGCGGCTTACGGCCGCGGCCTTCGCCCCCCCGAACTTCGAGCGTTTGCCGGCGCCTCCGACGAGCTCGTCGCGGCCTTCTCCCAATCCCACGCCGCCGAGCTCGGCGCCCGCGTCTTCCCCACCGACTGGCTCGGCATCACGCTGACGGGCTTTGCCACCCTCCTCGATCGCGAGATCTTCTTCGACCACCTCTCCGCCACCACCATCGAGCTCCCCTCAAGCCGCCGCCTGGGCGCCGAAGTTTTTCTGGATATTCACCCCACCGACTGGATGCACCTCAGCGGCGATCTGACCTGGGTCGACGCCCGCTTCACCGACCCCGAGTTTTCCAACCTCAACCAGCCCGTTCCCCAGGTCCCCACGCTCACCGCCGGCGCGCACTGGGTCGTCACCCACCCCTCAGGCCTGGGCGGCGGGCTGCGCTTTTTGGCCGTCGCCCCCCGCAACCTCCCCGCCGGCGCCCGCTCCGCCCCCCTGACCCGCGTCGACGCCACCCTCGGCTACCGCTTGCGCCGCTGGCAGGTGGGCCTGGAGCTCGAAAACCTGCTCAACCAACGGCTGCGGGAGGGCGAGTATGTGTATGCGAGCCACTGGCAACAGGGCACGAGCGGCAGTCGCCTGCCGGTGCTCCACCAGAGCGCCGGGCCGCCTTTCAATGCGCGGTTGACGGTGTCGGCGGAGTTTTGAGGGGGCGCTCGGGTTTGCGGGGTGGGTTGGTTTGGCTGAGCGTTCCGGGTTCGCTTTGTGGTTGGGTGGTTGGGTGGTTGTGGGGCGCTCGGGTTGGCGAGGTGGGTCGATTCGGGAGGACCGCCGGGGTTTGCGGTTCGCGATAGGCTTGTGACCCCCTCGACCCCCTGGCAGATCCTTTCGCGATAGGTTTGCGAACCCCTCGACCCCCTGCCCCACCCTTTCGCGATAGGTTTGCGTCCCCCCTCGACCCCCTGCCCGACCCTTTCGCGATAGGTTTGCGAACCCCTCGACACCCTGCCCGACCCTTTCGCGATAGGTTTGCGAACCCCTCGACGCCCTGCCCGACCCTTTCGCGATAGGTTTGCGAACCCCTCGACACCCTGCCCGACCCGTTCGCGATAGGTTCGCGACCCCCTCGACGCCCCGTTTGGGGTATGTCACTTGGTTTGCATGTGCTCGTTCGGGTACTCGGGCTCGGGCTCGATCTCGATCTCGGGCTCGATCTCGATCTCGGGCTCGATCTCGGGCTCGATCTCGGGCTCGATCTCGATCTCGGGCTCGATCTCGATCTCGGGCTCGATCTCGGGCTCGATCTCGGGCTCGATCTCGATCTCGGGCTCGATCTCGATCTCGGGCTCGATCTCGGGCTCGGGCTCGGGCTCGATCTCGATCTCGGGCTCGATCTCGATCTCGGGCTCGATCTCGGGCTCGATCTCGGGCTCGATCTCGATCTCGGGCTCGATCTCGATCTCGGGCTCGATCTCGGGCTCGATCTCGGGCTCGATCTCGATCTCGAACCGCGAACCCCGGCCGCCCACACGAATCGACCCACCCCGCAAACCCCGGCGCTCCACAACCACCCAACCACCCAACAACCCAACCCCAACCCGCGAACCCCCAAACCCGAGCGCATTCAGGGCGGCGATTGGCAAGGAGGCCGGGATGAAGCTGTAGCAACGCTACCGCGAATCCCGGACGACGCAGCCAGCGTCGTCCTGAGGCGCTCGGCACACACGAATCGACCAATTTTGCGCCCCTCCCAAGCCCCTCAACCACACAACCACCCAACCACCCAACCACAAAGCGAACCTGCCAACGCCCTCACGAATCGACCAACCCCGCGCCCCTCCCAGGCCCCTCAACCACACAACCACACAACCACCCAACCACCCAACCACAAAGCGAACCTGCCAACGCCCTCACGAATCGACCAAACCCCGCGCCCCTCCCAGGCCCCTCAACCACACAACCACACAACCACCTGACCACAAAGCGTCCCCCCCAACCCACAGCAAACCCCGATGTTGATATTCCGTAAAGGCCGCACTAGGTTACCCCCCGACAGCACCCGTGATTTTTCACACCTCACCATCCCCCCCGGACGTACCCATGCCCACCACCGCCTTGATTCCCGCCGCCGGCCGCGGCGCGCGCCTCGATCGCCCCAACACGCCCAAGCCCCTCGTGCACGTGGGCGGAAAGCCGCTCTTGCTCTCGCTTCTCCAGCGTCTGGAGAAGGCCGGTGTGGAGCGCGCGGTGGTGGTTACCGGCTTTGGCTCGGAGCGGGTGGTGCGCGAGCTGACCAACCACCCCGATCTGAGCCTGAAGGTGGAGTTTGTAGAACACGCCGAGTGGCAGCAGGGCCTGGCGAGCACGCTGCTGGCGGCGAAGGGATTGATCGACGAGAACTTTGTGATCGCGATGGCCGACCACGTCTTTGACCAAAAACTCGTCGACGCGATCGTGGCCGCCGAGCCTGGCGACGATGTGGGCGTGGCGCTGGTCGACACCAACGTCACGGAAGTCTTTGAGCTGGAAGATGCCGTCAAAGTCACGCTAGAGGGCGATCGCCTCACCACGGCCTCCCGCACCCTGGAGAACCCCGACGGAGTCGACGCCGGGCTCTTCGCCTTCACCCCGGCGCTTTTCGAGGCGCTGGAAGAGGCGCGTAAGTTGAAAGAACCGGCCAGCCTCACCGACGCGCTGGCGCTCCTGGGGGAGCGTGGCCAGATGGGCACGATCACCACCGGCGGTCGCGCCTGGCACGATATCGACACCCCCCAGTCGCTGGTGCGCGCCGAGATGGCCCACCGCGCGGGCATCCGCAAGGCGGCGGTGCACCGCCCCGAGTTCAAGGTCGAGGAGAGCCGCACCACGCATAGCTACGACTTCATCGCCGGCGCTCCGGTCAAGACTGAGATTCACGTGCAGCGCGGCTTTGTGCGCAACCCCGAGCGCCTTCAGCTCATCCCCGACGAGAGCGCGTCCTCGCCAATCTACGTCTTCACCGACACCACGGTGAACGGCATCTACGGCGATGATTTCGTCGGTGGCCTCGACCGCATGGGCTACGACGTGCGCCGCATCGTCATGAAAGACGGCGAAGAGTCAAAATCGATGGCCAACTACGTCAAGCTGGTCGACCAGATCCTGGCCGAGGGCATCGACGAGCGCTCCGTGCTCATCTCGCTGGGCGGCGGCGCGGTCGCCAACATCTGTGGTTTCATCGCCTCGACCCTCTACCGGGGCATCGGCCTTGTGCACGTGCCCACCACGCTTATGGCCCAGTGCGACGCTTCCATCAGCCATAAGCAGGGCATCAACGGGGCGCGGGGCAAGAACCTCGTCGGCTCCTACTACTCGCCCATCGCCATCGCCGTCGACGTTGAGGTGCTCGCCACGCTCGAAGACTGGCTGATCCCCGACGGGTTGAGCGAGGTCATCAAACACGCGCTCGGCCAGGACCGCGACTACCTCGATTACCTGCTCGGCTACGAGGGCAAGATCGACGATCCGGACTTTCTGGAGACGGTCGTGCGCAAAAACATCGAGCTCAAATGCGAGCTCGTGGCCATCGACCCCAAAGAGCATCGCGAGGGCATGGTGCTGCAGTACGGCCACGAGGTCGGCCACCCCGTCGAGTATCTTTCGGGCTATGACCTCAATCACGGGCAGTCCGTCGCCATCGGCATGATGGTCGCCGCCCGCGTCGCGCGTCTGATGGGCGCCTGCGACGACGCGATGGTCGATCTGCACCGCCAGGTCATCGAAAAATTCGAGCTCCCCACCCGCATCCCCGCCCACCTCAAGGTCGACGATATCCTGGCGTCGATGCGCTACAACAAGCGCTACCTCACCGAAGGCACGCGCATGGCACTCCTCGACGGCCCCGGCAGCCTCTGGCAGGTCGAAGAAGACTACGCCATCCCCGTCCCCACCGAAGTTCTGATTGAGGCCATCCGCCAGTCATATTGATAAGGGCGGCGAGTGCGGTCTTTCAGGTGATTTTGCAAGGCAGTGAGGCGAAGTGATGGAGAAAACGATCGTGATCACGGGCGGCTCCAGCGGCATCGGGCTGGCGAGCGCGCGCCACTTTTTGAAGGCGGAGCACCGCGTGGTGCTCTGCGCGCGCAACGGGGCAAAGCTGGCCGCGGCGGCGGAATCTCTGCAAGAGGCCGCTCGGAGCGCCGGGGCAACGATTGAGACCTACGCGCTCGACGTCACCGACCAGGCCGCCGTCGAAACCTTATTCGAAAAAATTGGTCCCATTCACACGCTGATCGCCAACGCCGGCGTCTGCCTGCAGGCGCGCCTCGACGACGGGCATAGCGACGAGGTCTGGAAGACGACTTTTGATGTGAACGTGCACGGGGCCTATTACTGCGTCAAAGCCGCAGCCGCTTCGATGCCCGAGGGCGGCCGCATCGTCACCGTCTCCTCGGGGCTGGGTAAGAACGCGCGCGCGGGCTACGAGGCGTATACGGCCAGCAAACACGCCGTGCTGGGCCTGACCAAATGCGTGGCCCTGGAGCTTGCGCCGCGCCAGATTCGCGTCAACGCCGTCTGCCCCGGCTGGGTCGATACGCCCATGGCGCGGGCCGACTCCGCCTACTCTGCTCAAGCCCGGGGCGAAGACGTCGACGACTTCCGCAAAAAGGCCATCGCCGCGATTCCGCTCGGGCGGATGGTCTCGCCAGAAGAGGTCGCCGAGCTGATCGCATTTCTGGCCAGCGACGCCGCCAGCGCCATCACCGGGCAGAGCTACAACGTGAGCAATGGCGAGTTTTTCAATTGAGCCCGTCGCGTCAAAACACTGGCGAAACTCACCGCACGCTTGTGGTCGGTCACGTCACCCACGACCGCTACCCGGGCGGCTTTAAGGCCGGCGGCTGCGCCTATTATGGCGCCGAGGTGCACCGCCGCCTCCCGGGCCACACCCATCTCTTAAGTGTGGTCGGCGAAGACTTTGAGTGCGACGCGGCGCTCACCGACATTGAGCACACAGCAGTGCGCCGGGGCCAGACCACCGTCTTTGCCAACTACTACCCCCACGATGCCCCGCGGGTGCAACTTTTAGAGGCCATCGCCCCGGACGTCTCCCCCGCGCTCTGCCCCCCGGGCTGGCTCGACGCCGAGCTCGTGCATCTGGCGCCGGTGCTCGGCGAAGTCCCTCTCTCGGACTGGCTCCAGGCGTTGCGCAGCACGGGTCGCCAGAACCTTGTCGCCATCAACATCCAGGGCTGGATCAAGGTGGGCGGTGAGCCGATGGAGGATGCCGCCGCGCTCGAATCTCTGCATGAACGCGGCGTGGCTCCCGGCGCGCTCGAAGTCGTGCAAAAACCCTGGGAGATCGACCCAGACGCGTTGCGCGGCGTCGACGTGGCCTGCCTGAGCGAAGAAGATCTGATCGACCAGGGCGATCTTCTCGATCGCCTCTTACGCGTCGTGCCCACTGTGGCGCTGACCCTGGGCACCCGCGGAAGCCGCATCTTCCAAAAAGGCCGCACCATCGAGGTGGGCATCTTCCCCACCGAGGCCGTCGACCCCACCGGCGCCGGCGACGTCTTCGCCGCCACCTTCACCCACCACCTGATGCTGGGCGCCGAGCCCGCCGACGCCGCGCGCCAGGCCAGCGCCGCCTCGTCCATCGTGGTCGAAGGGCTGGGACCATCGACCCTGCATCGTCTGCACGAAGCGCCGGCGCGCGCCGCCAGAATCCCCACGCGCACCCTGCACCCGATGCCCGCCTGATTTTTCAGATCATTCTGTCGCCGGGCTTAACTGGCGAGTCGTCCAGCTCGGCCTTCAGCTTCGCGGCCTGCTCGGCGCGCTGCTCCGAGGGGCGCCACAGCGGGTAAGGAATGCCCGCCAGGCGGTTGATCACAACCCCCTGCAGGGCCATCAGACACACCGCCCCCATCAACACCGGCGCCTGCCACAGATGCGGCATCAGCCCCAGCGAGACGATCAGCGTGGTGGCCCCGGCCGGCGGGTGCGCCACGCCGAAATACACCATCACCGCCCCCGTCCCGCCCAGCGAGAGCGCGGCCGCCCCCACCCGCGCAAGCCCCACCCCTTCGCTTAAGTTCGCCGGCACCCCCAGCAGCCCAAAGGCCCATAAACAAAAAAGCCCGACGAGCACGCCTACCAGATGCCCCAGCACGGTATGGCGCGGCGAGGAGGCCGCGGCCAGGGGGCGAAAGAAGAGCAGAAAAGCCGTGGGCCCCAGCGAGGGAAAGATCAATGGCGAGCGCGCCAGATGGGCCATCGCCGCCAGAAGCCCGATGCTCACGCCCCCGTTGATCAGCATAAAGAGCGCCTGCGAGCGCGGGGAGCGCGCCCGCTCATCAACATCGTCTGCGCCCAGACGTTTTAAAATCCCGCGCACGATCGAGGGCACCCCCACCCTTAACCCGCGTCGCGTCTCGTCACCCGAATCGCTCAACGAAACACCCGCTCAAGCTCCCCCTTCTCTGGCAGCTCCTCGATCTGCTCCGCCGGCCCCAGCTCCCTGCGGTAACAATGGCGCAGGCTATCGCTGCCGCTGATCAGCCCGCGCCCCGTCGCCTGCACCGCGTGGTAGTGGTAGCCGCGATGACGGTAGTCGTTGTCGCGAATCGGGCTCTCCTCCCCGAAGCAGATCTGGTGCACGACGTACTCGGTCAGCCCCTCGGCCTGCGCCTGACGTCGCTCGCTCTCCAGCTGCCACCATCCCCAGCCCCACCACGCCAGATAACCCAGCGCCACCACAAAGAGCCCCAGCACGATCATGCCCCCGAAAGCCTTCTCGCCACGCACCGCATCGACCTCGGGCAAAGGCTCCAGACAGTAGAGGCAGTTGTTGGTGCCCGGCGGGTTTTTCTCATCACACTTTTTGCACTTCATCGCTGCTCACAAGTCTCGTTGGGGGGCCTTCGAACGGTCGCCGCGCGTCGGCCTTATGGTTCGCTTCGGGATGCCGCCAGCTAAGCGACCACGAGGCCTGCCTGTCAACCCTCAGGGAAGGGCCAGCGCCTCACTGGCCTTAGCGTCGACAGGCGTCTCGGCGCCAGATAGCGAGGGAATCAGGGCGCTGAGCACCTCCCGCATCGCCCAGACCGAGAGGCTGTTGCCGATAAGTTTGTAGCGCTGGCGCAGGCTCACATGGTCTGGAAACCCGAAGTCCGGCGAAAACCCCATCAGCCCCAGCATCTCGCGGGGGGTAAAGCGACGCACGCGCCCGTCTGCCATGCGCAGGTAGGCGCCGGCGGCCTGCCAGGTCTTGCCGTAGGCCCCGGTGAAGGTGTTGGCGATGCGTCCGGGCTCCTCCCGCAGATCGAAGATGCGCATGCCCGGCCCGTGTTTTGCCAGCGCCTCTTCAGGCACCACGACCTGCCCGAGCTCCTCGTCGGTGGGCGCCATCAAGAAGTCGGCCAGCGGCCGCATCGCCGCAGCTTCGCGCTTCTCCCGGGGACGCAACCCTCTGCGGCTGGCCACCAGATAATAGCGCTCCCGCTGCGCCGGAACGCCCAGCTCGGTGGGGCAGAGCAGGCGCTCGGCCACCTCGTAGCCCGCATCGCTGAGCGTCCTGAGCACCAGCGCGTGGGCGTCGGACCCCTGAAACCCCGGCACGTTCTCCATCGCCACATGCGCGGGCCCCTGGCGCTCGATAAGCGCCATGATGCGAATCAGGCTGCGCGCGCGATGGTCCTCAAGATCCCGCTGATGCCCCCGCGTCGTATAGGGCTGGCAGGGCGGCGACATCCACCAGAGGTCGGCCTCGTAGCCAAAAATCTCCGCCTCATCGAGGTGCTCCAGGTGGGCCTGGCGCGCGCCGTGATCGTGAAAATTGTGGCGGTACACCTCGATAGCGTGGCCCGAGAGATCGAGCGCGCCCACCACGTTTGCGTGCCCCTGCACCGCGGCGGCAAAACCACCGATGCCGCAGAAAAGCTCCAGGCAGCGCAGGGGCGCACCCGGGGTTGAAGCAGTATCAGACATCAGCCGGCCACCTGCGCAAGCTCACCCACCTGCTTCAGCGCTCCGGTGAGCTGACCGTCGGTCAACAGGCCCATAAGCCGGTGGCCGCCGGCAGAGACCGCGCGGAGCTCGGTGCCCGTCTGTGCGCTTAAGCGCTCGCTGTCGGCCAGCGGCACCGTATCATCGCTCGGATCATGAAAAATGAGCGTGCGCGAGGCCCCATCAAAACCCTCCAGGCGCGCGGCCGCGTCGAGCCCCATCCGCCGGTGCGCCGCATGAAAGGCCGGCGCCAGCAGCACTGCAGGCCCCTTCCAGTGGCCACGCAACATCAACTCCAGGGTGATCGCCCCGCCCCAGCTCGACCCCAGCACCACGTCGGGCTTAAAGGTCGCGAGCATCCGCCGCTGCACCTCCACACACTGCTCATAGCTCGTGCACACCGCCTGGCGCGTCACCTCCTCGCCGCGCGCGGTCCACCACGCCCCGATGCCCACGCCGGCAAGCGCCACCGGCCACATCTTCTTGCGCAGAAGCCCCGCCCCCACCATCGCCGCAGCCCCGGCGGCGGCCATATGCACCTCCGGCGAACGCAGGATGTTGCGCATCACCGAATGATGACGGTCCAGGCGCTTGAGCGACATCCGCATATCCGCCGCGCTCACATCCACGCCCGCCGCCCGCAGCTGCTGAACCTTATCGCCAGACGGACCGCTCTCCAGCCCGTGCACAAACATCACTCTGGGGTAACTCGTCACGCTTCAACTCCTCACACGCTTCTCCCGCCACATCAACCGCCGCGCTTACCCGAAAGGCCGCGACCGGTGGTCCTCTGGTACGCCAGCCTCGCCAGCAAAACAAGCCCCTCGCCCTCGACAGCAGACAGGACGCACAGAACACCTCCAACACCAAAAACCAAGAAGATACCGGCGATGCAGAGCAAAAAGTGGTCCCCCTTCGTTACCGAAGATGACGCCGGCGACTTTGCCATCGCCTATACCAACACCGCCGCCATCGGCGAACACCCCTGCGCGCAGACTTCACGCGGCGGCTCGATCTACCGGGATGCCAACGACCACGGCCAGCTCGACGCTCCCACCCTGGCATCCATCAACGAGTGAGCCGGCCGCGTGTCTGAAAGCATCCGAAAATATCCAAAAAGATCCGTCCGAGAGACGGACATCAGCCAGCAACGACGCCAACTTCCGGCGATCGGTTGGTGGTCGCGGCCCCGCGTCGATCTTCGATCAAAAGCGCCCCTGAAGCGCTGTCCTGATCGATACACCGACCAGCCCGGAGCCCTCCCATGGACCCAAACACCCTCGCCAGCCGCTCAGCCCGTGAGGTCTTGGACGACCACCTCGACCTGGCCCGAAGCTGGGATTTTGAGACGGATCTCGAGCGTAACTTCGCCCCCGACATCGTCCTGATGACCACCTACGGCATCTTCCGCGGGGTGGAGGGCCTGCGCGAGAAGGTGCGCCTTTTGCAAAAACAACTCCCCGACGGCCAGTGGACCTACCACCGCATCATGGTCGAGCGGCACCTGGGGTTTCTGGAGTGGAGCGGCGTCGGCAAAAACGGTGCCCGCGTCGAAGATGGCGCCGACTCCTACCTCATCGAAGATGGAAAAATCCGCGCCATGACCATCCATTATACCGTGATCCCGGGCGTCCCCCCCGAGGCTTAAACCACCTTAGCCCTCACTGCGCTCCACCAGCGCTGCCTCCGAGATCTCCCAGCGCAGGGGCGTCTTCACGCCACGCGCTGGCACCACCCGGCGCACGTCTTCAAAGTCCGGGTGGCGCCACACAAGCTCCACCTCCCCCTCCGGCCAGGTCGCCTCATAGACCTGCGCGAGCGCTCCCATCGGCTCGCCCAAAACCTCACCGTTGACCAGCAGCACCCCGCCCTGGCGTGGCGCGCGCACATCGATGGCGAGCGCCTGCCGCTCCATCACGCCGAAGAGGCGGTTGTCGCCCTCGGCGCGCACCGGAACGTCGGCAAAACGCAGCGTCTCATAGCCGCGCAGCTCAAAACGCACCTCGCCAACCACCTCGCCAGCGACCCGATGCGTCAGCGGCGTTCGCCCTACCGGCACCCCGTCGATGACCACCGTCGCCCCACTCGGATCGCTGTCGAGTGAGAGCGGCTGCGCACTCGCAACAGCCGGCTCGGCCACTCCTGACGCCACCTCCCCGCCCTCTTCCACCCCGGCGTTTTGCGATGCCTGCCCTGTATCGCCTCCCGAGCTCACCACCAGCGCCACACTCAGCACCATCACACTCGCCAGGACCACCACCGGCCACACCCACCCCGGCGCTCCGGCCGCACGCTGCTGTCTGCTTTGCGACATCGCCGCTTCGCTGACCACCGCTTCGCGGTCCACCGCGGCGCGCGCATCCGCCGCGCTCTCATACCCGGGCTGCGAGCCCGGCTGTGCCGCAACACCCGGCGCGCTCCCATACCCGGGCTGCGAGCCCGGCTGTGCAGACGTCCCGGGCACACTCCCATACCCCGGCTGCGACGCCTGCTGCGCCACACCCGGCGCACTCCCCACCCCCGACTGCGACGCTCGCTGCGCCCCCTCCCGCACAAGCGCCTTGATCTGCGGCGAGGAGCCCGGCGTGCTGATGCCTGCGGCCATGGTGGGGGCCTGCCCCAGGGCGGGATTTGACGCGATGCGCTCCCGCTCCCTTTCAAAGTACTCCGAGGCCACCGGGTGCGAGCCCGAGGGCAGCGTCTTCGTGCTGACCTCCCCCGAGATCGAGGCATCATCCCACGAAGGCCGCGGCAGCCCGGAGCTCTCCTGACGCTCCTGGCTCTTCTGCTCCACCAGCGCCCGAAAAGGCACCGGCGAGGGCCTCGTCTCGCGGGAGACGGCGGGGCGAGGCAGGCGAATGGAGCTGTCGCTATCCGACTTTAAGTAGGAGCCCGGCGTCGGCAGCGGCTTCCTCCCGGCCATCGGCCCCTGCCCATCCAGGGTGCTGGAGACCGACATCGGCCCGCGCTCACGTGCTGAACTCATCGCCGAGCGCGCCCTGGCGTGCGCCCTCAACCGCTCCTCGATCCCCACCGCCGAATCCCGACGGCCTGCCGAACCCCGGCCTGATTCCGGCGGCGGCGTCGCCATAAAACACGCCATCAGCTCCGCCACAAAGGCCGCCGCCGTCGGCGGACGATCTTCGGGATCTTTGCCCATCGCCCGCTGCATAAACTGCCGCAGCATCACCGGGTAGTCTGCGCCGAGCTCGGGAATCGGGTTGTTCTGATGCGCCACCAGAATCCCCACCACCGAGCTCCCATCGTAAGGCGGCCGCCCGCTGAGCATCTCGTAAAGACAACACCCCAGCGCATAAAGATCCGCGCGTCCGTCAATCGGCGCGCTGCGCGCCTGCTCCGGCGCCATATAATGCGGCGTGCCCACGATGCTGCCCGCCTGCG
Organism: Lujinxingia vulgaris; assembly: GCF_007997015.1. Classification (NCBI taxonomy): domain Bacteria; class Deltaproteobacteria; order Bradymonadales; family Lujinxingiaceae; genus Lujinxingia; species Lujinxingia vulgaris. The sequence goes on along the minus strand of NZ_VOSM01000014.1, from coordinate 62,854 downwards.
TAAAGGTCTCGGCCTTATCGACGACCTTGGCGATGCCAAAATCCAGCACTTTCACAAAAGGATCGGTGCCCCGCTGACGCACCACCATCACGTTATCGGGCTTCAAATCCCGGTGAATGATGCCCTTCTGATGCGCCTCCCCCAGCGCCTGGGCGATCTGCACCGTAAACGAGACAGCATCCTCCAGCGTAAGCCGCCCCGCCTCCCGGATCAGCTGCCCGAGTGGTACGCCCTCCACAAACTCCATCGCGATAAAGAGCAGGTCGTCGTCGGTGCGACCAAAGTCGAACACCGTCACCGTGTTGGGGTGCGAAAGCTGGCTTACCGCCTGGGCCTCCTGAAAGAAGCGCTGGGTGAGCACCTCATTTTTGGAGTGCTCCGCATGCATCACCTTGATGGCCATCGGCCGGTTAAAGGGTCGCTGGTGTGCCAGATAAATATGCCCCATCCCCCCCGAACCGATGAGCGAGTCAATGACGTAGCGTCCCTGGAGCACAAAGCCCCGGGGCAACGCCGCGTGATCATCGGTTGTCGTGCTGGCTGTCGGGTTCATCGAAAAGTCTCCACGCGCATGGGGCGATCGCGAGCTAGAAAAGGGTTCCGCGCCGATCAGGCGCGTCTGGGAAGCTCCAGCGCTTCCAGACGATGCAGCGTGCCCGGGTTGGCGATGCCGGTGGGCACCACCCCGCGCAGCTCACTGGTCTTTCCGACCTCACCGAGCCGCTCTTTGACGCCCTCTTCCATCACGATCTCGTGGCCTCGCCCCACCTGGGCAATCGCCCGAGCCGTGAGCACGGGCTGACCCACGGTCGCCCGCCCGCCGAACTCCTTACGACCCACCGGCCCGTTAAACACGCGCCCCACCGCCAGCCCCACCCGAAAGGGCAGCTCCAACGCCGAGCGGCTGGCCTCAACCACCTCCTGGGCCGCCCGCACCGCGTCACTCACCACGCGCTGCCCGCCGTTAAGCAGAAACACGCCTACCACCCCCTGGCCGTTGACCTCGTCGACATGCCCGCCGCGGCGGCTGATCGCCTCAATCGCCGCCTGCAGCTGACAGTCGACCACCTGAAAAAGCTCCGCCGGCGGCGTGCGCGCCGCCAGACTCCCGAACCCCGAGACGTCGGCGTAGAGCACGATCGCCTCCTCCTCAAAGGCATCCGCGCCGCCAAACGCCAGGCGCTGGTAGCTCTCGCTCTGCTCGCTGCCGCGCCAGCGCGCCACCATCGACTTGAGCCCCATCATCATCTCGGCGTTGTTGCGCTGAAGCTGACGCCGCGACGTAATATCCTCAATCAGCACCACATGCGCCCGATCGCTCGCAGAACTCACACTCGCCGCACGAATCCGCACATCCCGCGGCACCCGATTGAAGGGGTAGGGAAAAGAGAACTCAATATCGAGATCGAGGTTGTTGTTCTCAATCCCTTCGCGAAACTTCGGCCCCAGCTCAATATCGGAGGTGCAGGGAGCCACATCGCTGAAGAAGGATTTACCGATCGTCTTCTCGCGCTTTCTGCCCGAGAGCTGCTCTTCGTAGCGATTGAAGCGGCGAATGATGCCTTCATCGTCGAGCAGAATGGCGCCGATCGGCAGATGGTCGAGCACCGCCTCAAGCAGCGCTACGTCCAACGGGAAGCTCTTGCGTTCATCGCTCATGGGGGTTCACCTTGCGGGCTGCGTTACAAAACTTAAGGCGCGCACGCACGCCATCGACACCGCAAGAATCGACCCCATCTTCACTTTGACAAGGGATTGAACACCTTTTTTGATATTTATCTATTCAAAACCTGTTCAACATCCCACCACCAGCCCCGCGATCGCCCGAATATCGCCGTAGAGCGGTCGATCGGCCTCGATGGTCGAGGCCACCTCCAGCACCCGCTCCACCCGCCGAACTGTCGCTTCGGCAAAGCCCCCCTGGCCGTGCGCCTGGATCTTGCGCACCGCCTGGGCCACCCCGAGCGCGAGGATCCCCAGCACCTCACTCAATCGCTCCACAAGCTCCAGGCTGCGCAACGCAGCGAGCGTCGCCATCGGGTTGACGTCCTGATTGTTGCCGTTGGTGGGCATCGACTGCACCGAGAGCGCCACCATCTGCCCGCGCATCTGCGCCACCAGACTCGACGCCGTGACCTGCGCCCCCATCATCCCGCTCTGCACCCCCACGTCCTCCCACTGCAAAAACGCCGGCAGCCCCGAGAGCGCCTCATCCATCAGCCGAGCACACTGGCGCTCGGCCAGCACCGCCATCGTCACGAGCTGGGTGTTGAGCAGGTCGCTGGCCATCGCCACATGCTGCCCGAAGAAGTTGCCCCCGTGGCGCACCTGCCCCCGCGCCACATCAAAGATGGGGTTGTCACTCACCGCATTGATCTCCCGCTCCACCACCTCCCGGTGGAAGCCCAGCGCATCATCGACCGCGCCGAGCATCTGCGGCACACAGCGCAGCGTGTAGGGGTCTTGCGGAAGGCCCCGGCTCTCTCCAAAGCCCCGCTCCACCCGCGCGCTATCGGCCAGCGCCTCGCGCAACGCCGCCGCCACCCGCACCTGCCCCGGATGCGGCCGCACCTCGCCAAACACCTCATCATAGGCCTGCGCATGCCCCCCGAGCACATCGCAAAACGCCGCACTCAACCCCACCGCCCAGTCTAACGCGCGCTGCGCGCGCACCTGCGCCAGCGCCGCCATCGCCGTGGTGGCGCTCGTGCCGTTGACCAGCGCCAGCCCATCGCGATCACTCAAACGCAGCGGCTGAATGCCTCGCTTCTCCAACACCGAGCTCGCCGCCACCGCGCGCCCCTCCTCAAAGACCTCCCCCTCCCCCATCATCGCCAGCGCCACGTGCGCAAGCGGCGTCAGATCCCCGCTGGCCCCCACCGACCCGTAACGCGGCACCACCGGCACAAGCCCGTCCTGAAGCCAGCGCACGAGCAGCTGCAAGGTCTCCAGCCGCACCGCCGAGCGCCCCCGCGCCAGACACACCGCCCGACACGCCATCATCGCCCGCGTCACATCCTCCCCAAAAGGCTCCCCCACCCCGCTGGCCAGGTGGTACACGAGGTTTTTCTGCAGCCGCTCAAGCTCACCGAGCTCCACCTGACGGTTGGCCAGAGGCCCAAATCCCGTGGTCAGCCCGTAGATCAGCGCCCCCTTCTCCCGCTCCTCCTCCAGAAGTCGATGACACCCCTCAATAGCGTCTTCAGCCTCGACGCTGATGGCGATCATACGCCCCCCACACGCCACCTCATCGATGGCCTCACACCTGACCCACGTGTCGGGGCCCAACTTCAGAACATCGCTCAAAACGTCACCCTGGGAGATACGTCGCGGCGCCGCACGCTGCGCGTGGCGCTCTCCCCCCCAACCTACGCCACGGTGAGGGTCGGGGCGAATCGATTGTTGCGAAGGAGCGACCGAGAGAGGGACCGGAGCCTGTGATAGCGCGGGGATCGACAAGCGACTGCTGCGGTCAGGAGGTTGGCTGGCGAGGTGGTTGCGGTGCCCGGGAGGCTCGTGCGCGCGAAGGGAGTCGTGCGAGCACGAACACGCGCATACATCGCCTTACATACGCCTCACACGGATACACAGGGGGCACCGAGGCCCCATCGAGACATTCCGCTACGTCGTCGCATAGTCAGGGCGAGGTGCCCTCCAGGGGAAGAATCGCATCGGCATAACGCCAGAGGTCGCGGGCCCGGGGATGCGCTCGAACATGCTCCAACGCAAAGAGCTCATCGGCCTCTTCCCAGCCGAAGCTCAGACATGCGCCACTGCCGAAGCGGGCCTTTTTCTGTCCAGAACATGGCGAACCAGCTCCGCCCAGTCCTCCCGTTTCACCGCTTCGGGATGCGCCAGAAGAAGCCAAGCGTCGCCGATGGTGGAGAACCCCATCGCGCGTACCGAAGCCCCGAGCCCAAACGCCACTCACGGCGCACTCGTCACAACGCCCAGCAAGCTCTCCATCAGCCCTCGCCCAAACTCAGCTCGATACGAGTCGCCCAGAAAACCGAGCACCACAGTACGCCCGTCATTACCCACGACCGCGCAGGACTCTCCGTTCTCAAACGCGCAGATCGAACGCCCGTCGCCGAGAGGTTCCAGACCGCTGGAGAAACTCGTCCACCCCGCACTCTCAAGGGGCAAAGGCAACGGAACCACCCCTCGAAAACGCTCATCAAAGAAGACCGCCTCCGACTGGTTTGTCTCTCCAAACGAGGCTTTCAGAGCGAGAAGCGTGGCGTCATCATCTTGAGACTTGAAGGTGCTAAAGATCATCCTTCCGCCGTCTTCCACCCATCCTTCAACGGCGGCGCGTGTCGGGTTGCTCATGAACCCATCTTGCTTGAAGTAGACCACAACATCGTAATCTCCTGTGGCCATCTGCGTGGTCATCTCCTCTTGAGTTTCGCTAACGGTCAACGCGATGGCCCCCTCAGCCTCCAGGGCCTCCAGCCCCGCAAGTGTCGCGTCTTCCGCCATCGACATATCCACGTGGAAGAGGACCTCAATACCATCCAGCGCAAACGAACGCTCGCAAACGGTTTGCTCAGCAGAGATATCGTCAATAACTCCATCCCCATCCCTATCATACCCAAAGACGTACACCGTCCCCCCAAACACGCACGCATCCATCGACGCGTCGGAAGTCTCCAGAAGAAGGTCCTGACCGTCCTGCCCCGGCTCTCCGGCGGGTCCCTGCTCTCCCTGCTCTCCCTGCGCCCCCGTCGCGCCGGGCGCCCCGTCGCAGATCTGTTCTTCGCTGACAACCTCATCGATCGCGTCGTCGCCATCATTGTCGTAGCCGAAGGTCAGAATTCGCCCCCCCGCCGGGCACTGCTCGACCGAGGCGTCTGAAGTACTGACCATCAATGCCTCACCATCAGCACCGTCCATACCGTCAGCCCCATCCATACCATCAGTACCGGAACAGGCGGCGGCCCAGAGCAACACACCCACTCCCAGCGCGCCTCTCAGGGCCAACCGGCGCACTGTCGCGACCGGGCGATGCATGGCGATAACATCCAACGTCGACTTCGACTCAATCATAACTTACGTCCTGATAACAACCTGTTTACGAGACCGCGTCTCACGCGACCTCACGCGATGAACACTTTGCTTACCTGGTTCCAGTGAGTGTGAAGCTAGTTCAGGGAGCACTGCATTTCAATTCACTTGATGTGTCGGTTGTCTGCCGCCACCAGGCGCCGGGTCACCTTCCACATCACCCTCATAGCATTGTTTATAACCATCGCTGTGCATCATTCCCCAGGTTCGCTCAACTTAAATAATCGAGCAGGCGTGGGATGACACGCGCTCCGATTCGCCGAGATCAGCGCGCTTTTCCCCCGATACCCCCGGTAGTCCGGTCTGGTGAAAATCATGCTTCCCAGGCAATCACTCTCGGGGCTTTCAATCCTGAGGAGCCGCCCAGTCCTGGCGTCATGAATCACACGGACCACCCCGCTGGGCGCATTCTCCGACTCGCTGCTTCGAAAGGCCTGCCCCAGCATCTCCAGCTCCGCGCCGTGATATACAAGCGTGATGACCCTCTCCTCAGCGACGCGCACCCCCAGAACCCGGGGGCGATAGCCCTCCATCGGAAAACGAAGCGCGTCGCCCGCGCTCCACACCACCTCGCCATCCATCGACACCCTGGCCCAGTGAATCCTGTAATCGTCGCTATACGCCTCATAGGGGTGCGAGACGCCGGCAAGCGTCAGCGCTCCCTCTTGATCCACAGCGACCCTCGGATGCGATGGCATGCCCGGAAGCACCACCTCAAATTGCGGCTCACTCCCGTGGTAGAGGGTCGCCAGGCGCTCAACGCCCCCCTCGCGTCGCTCCCCGTGAATCCGCCAGATCGCGTCTTTGCCCACCAGCTCGGCGACATCAAACGACGCGCCCTCCTCGAGCTCAAAGGCGACATCCTCCAGCACCTCGAGCTCCGGCGAGTAGCGAACGACACGCTCCGATGAAAAATAGACCCGAAGATCGCCCTCATCGCCAGCGATCTGGCTCGGCCAGCGATGCAACGCCCGGATGCCGGCCCATTCCCCATCAAGCGTGAACGTGCCCACAAACCCGCGCACCGAAGCTGCGATATGATCCGGATCGGGGATGTGCTCAAACTCCGGGTGAAAGCCATTGGCGCCGATGCCGCTCACATAAAACCGCTCGCCATCCCCCGGCGCCAGGCCATGAAACTCATTATGCCAGCCCTGGCCAAAGTGACGCACCCACATCAGCTCGCCATCCCCGGTGAGCCGGGCGATCACCGCCCGGGGCATCGTCCCTCCCTTGAGCACCTCGCCAGCAAAGCGCACGTTCCCCCGGTAATTGCCCGCCACAATCACCGTGCCGTCCTCGAGCTCCAGGGTGTCCCGAATAATGCAGCTGTGATCGCGAAACGCCTCATCGGCCGCCTCGCAGCTCAGCTCCCACAGCGCTCGGTACTGCCCCCTCTGCACCTCCGCGGCGGCCTCCTCCTGCTTCGACGCCGCACCTTCCGCACCATACGCCGCCGACTCGCCAGCCCTCCAAACGCTCGACTCCGGCGATGCCCCCACCGCCGCGCACGACGACATCGCCCCCACAGCAAGCAGCGCCACCATCGCCCGCGAACCCAAACGCACCACGCCTCGCATAGAAACTCCCGTCATCAAAAACCTCCATCAGAAGCCCGAACTCGCCAGCGTTGGATGCTCCCCTGCTTTTTTTATTCAAGCGCACGGCCCGGTCGGGTGGAGGCTCTCCGAGCGAGAGCCCCCGGAGGTCCGAAGGAAGATGTCCGACCGAGAGACGCACAACGTCCTTGTTCCATGCGCCTGATCGCACCTTTCCCTTTTTGCATCCGCCGACGACCTCCCCGGGTTTACCCCTCATTCGGCCCGATCAGCCGCCGCACCTCATCGCTCTCCTCGCCACGGGCCACCCTCTTCTCCAACGCCACGCGCCAGGTCTGACTCAAGGCCGGACACCCGGCCAGAAACGCCGCGGCCTCAAGATCGTCGGGGCGGTGGTAACGCACCGCATGCACCTCGGCGATGCTCCACTGCGGATAGGGGCGCTCTTCAAGCTTCAACGCCTGACCGACCTGCACATACCCGCGCTCCACCACGCCAAAATACCAGCCGCAAAAGCCCGTCTGCTGCACCCAGAGCGCAAACGCCTTCTCACCGTGAATTCTGGCGAGCTTCCAGCATGGCGAACGAGGCTGGGTGACGCGCACGAGCGCTCCGCCCAGCCGGTAGACATCCCCCACGCAGACCTCCCTCTCGTCCAGCCCCGCAACACTCACATTCTCCCCAAACGCCCCCGGACCCATCGCTCTCCCCATGCGTTCTGACCAGTACGCCAGGTGCGTCACCGGATACACACACACCGCCTTCTCCACCCCGCCGTGATGCTTGCGATCGGCCTGCCCATCCCCCTCAAAATTCTCCCAGTCCAGCCACAGCGGCCCCTGCACCGCCTCCTTCACAAACCCCGAACGCCAGGAGCGCTCCAGAGGGTTCTTCGCCCCCGCACGCCCCAGCTCTCGGGGCATCCCCACCCGCAACGATACGATGTGTGCATCTTCGATCATACCACCTCCAGAATCATCACTTTTTCCCCGCTCCTACCATACGTGGCGAGCCAACTAAAAACACGACGCGAGTTCCAGCACACGGGCCGACCCCGGGGTCGCACAACGTCCTTTATTCATGCGCCTCATCGCAGAGGGTTACCTTCCGCCAACCACGCTGTTGCCAGCGGCCGTCCAGCCCCCATCGCTGCCTTATTGACACCCGGACCAATCGATCGTTACGTTTTGAAACATGCGCATCTTTTCCCCCCCACCTACGTCTTCACCGGTCTATCCCCATGTCTGCCCATCCACGAGCCCATCTCCGATTTCCCTCCTGGTGCGCCCTGCTGACGTGGGCGACCCTGGCACTTTTTATATGTTCCGCCTGCGGCAACAACACCCCTCCGCAACGCTTCTCTCCCGAAGACGAACCCGAGCCCGTCACACTCAGCGAGTTTGCGGCCTCGTTCGAAACCGAAGCCCCGCACCCTCTCTTCACAGAAGCCAGTGTTCTGCTCTCGGAAGGCTTCACTCCCGCTGAGCTCGCCTATTTTAACCGCGTCGACTGGCTCACCCATCCCCACGAGGCCATCGTCCTTGACCCGGTGATGGTGCGCGCTGTCACCCTGTTGCAGCCCTTGATGCAACGCTACGAGCTCTACCATCCCGCCGCCATCGATGCCCTCTTACGCTGCCCCAATGAGATGTGCCGCACCGCCGTCGCAACACTCGGGGTGGGCGTAGCCGTCTTTGGTACGATGGCTGTATGCACCGTGGGCTCCACGGTCTCCTTCGGACTCCTCGTCGCTGGCTGCGCCACAGTTATTGCGGCATGGATGGGCAGCGACGAGGTCAACGCCGCCGAACTCGAACCGGGCGATTATGCCGATCAGGAGCTCTGGGACGAAGTCCAGGAATCCCCTCACATTCCCGACGTCGACGATCTCGATGTTGGATTTGATGCTGAGCCGGACGATGCCAGCGTTGACGACAACGATGTTGACGCAACAGATGCCGATCTGGATTCGGCCCTGGACGCTGAATCCGACGTTGACCTTGATGCGGAGTTTGACGCTGAAGACGCTGAAGACGCCGCAGATACCGATGCCGAACCCGATGCCGACCTCGGGGACGCAGATGCAGCCGACGCGGAGAGTGAAGACACCGACGTCGACGCTCACGCCGATACGGACGACGGCACAACCGAAGACGCCGGCGAGGACGTACCCGATGGGGGAGATACCAGCGAGCCACGGTGTGGCAACGGTCAGCTCGACCCTGGCGAGGCGTGTGATTCCCCCCACATGAACGGTCAGACCTGCCAATCTTTCGGGTTTAACACCGGCACGCTGAGCTGCAGCGCCACCTGCCAGGTCATCACCGACGCGTGCGAAGGACACCTTATCACCGTCAGCAACGGCTCGGATTTCAGCCCGACATCGATGCCCTACCCCTCACAGAATAACTATGTCTCTTATTTCCACTCCGAAATGGTCTCCCCGGGCGATGATTCTTACCGAGAGTTTTTTGTTGCCAACGCATCATCACTGGTCGTTCAACTCAGCTACGCCGTCGAAGACACTTACGACGAAGTTGTCGTCGTAAACCTGCAAAGCGGTGCGGAAGTGTTTCGTGAATCTGGTGAAGGAACGGAGTCGATTAACATCCCTTCCAACCACTTCGCCGTAGGTGTTGACTCAGACAATTCAATCATAAGACAAGGCTGGCGAATAGATGCCATTCAGACAAACCCTTAGAACGCCGTGAAAAGATGTGCGCATGCTCACGCACAACGTCTCCCGGCGCTCTGATTTCTCCTGCGCAGACACTCGGGCGGAGCAAGGGAACAAGCCTCCTTCCAGCCCCAAACCATCTCCCCACGGTCGGAGGCTCGCGCTCGTATTCACGATAAGAGCGCAGAGCCCCCTCAGCCTCGCCCCTTCTCAGGTCGCCATCGAGGGCAGCGCCGAAACCTCCCCGCGAACGATGACCTCGCCACGACGGTTCTCCGCCCTAAACGTGATCTCGATGGTGCCCCCGTGGTTCGCGTAGCGGCCGCTATCATCGTCCTCGGTCGCCAGAAGCTCCCAGGGCGACTGCGGCCCCTGGAAGTCCACGCGCAGCGCACGCTCCGCACCTACGCCAATCATGCCGTCGAAGGTCACCGAGCTACCGGGTGTCGTCACATCGCTGACCTCCATCAGCGGCAGCACCGCCCGGGAGACACCGTTGGCGTCAAAAAGCTCAATGCGCGTGACCTGCACGCCGACCGCCGGCTCATCACCGGTGTTGTTCAGGCGCAGGGTCACCTGGGCGTCCTCGCAGTTCAGGAAGATGCCGCAGTCCGGGGAATCCTCCGCACAATCGCCAGCAAACTCCGCCGCCGGCGCGCCCGCGGGCTCATCGCCCGACGCGTCATCGCTGTAGCCATCCTCCGGACAGGATTCGTAATTGCCCAGGTGGCCCGAGACGAACATGCCCTTGAGCTCGGGATCGCCGGTCAGCTCCGGGCAACCCGTGCCGAGCAGAAGAAGTGAGCAGGCGAAGACGAACAACAGGTGCAGTGGCATACGCATGGTAGGACCTCGTGGGAAAGACAGTTAAAGGGATTGCAGGAAATTCAGCAGATCGTCGCGTTCATCATCACTCAGCACCACCCCGGTGGGGTGGCGTTCTTCGAGGACATCGCTCAACTCAGCGTGACGTCCGTCGTGCATATAAGGGCCTCCCTGGCCGATGCCGACGAGCGAGGGGACTTTCATCATCCCCGTCCCTCGCATCGGGCTCTCGGCGGCCGATACGTTTCCTCTCAGGATCCAGCTCTGGATCAAATCGCCACTAAAGCCCCGGTCGGGGTTATGGCAGCTCGCACATTGGGCCTCGAAGATCGCTCGGCCAGGGTGGTCGGGCGACACATCGGGGCTTTCCGGCGGCTCCAGCGAAAGCACGTACATCGCCAATGCCCAGGAGAGCACGCGGTTGGGCCGCGCTTCTAAGCCGTGGCCGGGGATGTACTGCGTCTCAAAACGGATCACGACCGACGCCGGGTTGGCCACCCGCACAATCCCGCTGGCATTGAGATAGGACTGATGGCGCGTACCCCAGAGGTCGGGCACCCGCAGCGGGTCGTCGGCGGAATCATCGGTAATATCGACCCGACCCGGCCCCCAGGACGCAAAGCGCGAACCATCGACCCCGTGGGATTCATTAAATATCTGGCGCGCTCGGCCCAGATCGAGCTCGGTGTTCGTGCGCCCGGCCACACCGCCGCCTCCGTGACAGAGCCCGCAGGTGACGCCGACGCGCAGCTCACCGCGCACATCTTTAAAACGCACCATGCCACGCAACGAACCATCGGCGTTTCGCTCAAAGCCCGTCTCCTCGAGAAGTTCGGGCCTCGTCGCGATCCACTCCAGGTAGTTATCGCGCCGCATCGGCATCTCCCAAAAAACCTGCTCGCCAAGCGCGAGCCACGCCTCGCGCGTCGTCGGCGCTTGCGTGGGAAAGACGTTGGGCAGCGCCTCTTCAAGCTCCTCCGGCACAGCCTCCCCGGGAAAAACCGGCCCACTGCGCGCCAGCAACTCCGGGAGCAAATCCCAGCCGCCCTCGGGCAGCGCATAGCTCTTGAGCCGCTTTCGCGCATAAGGCAGCTCCGGACTCCAGAGCGTCGCCTCAAGCTGGGCACGACGCCACGCGCGATCGCCCAGGTAGCGCTCCTGATTCGCCTCCATCCACGCCAGCGCATCGCCCGGGTCAACCTCCGGCTCCGGCGTCTGCTCCAGATCCCCGCAACCCACCCAGAGGGCAGCCATGGCGAGCATTATGGTGAGTTCGCGTTTCATGGTGGAAGTAGTCAGCAACGATCGTGCCACACCTCATATGGGGGCTTAGAGCGCAGAAAACCCGCGCGCTGAGCTTGTTCAAAGCTCCGGACACGCGGGTTTTCTGAGGATCATGGGCTGGGATACGCGGAAATCTGAGCGCGGCGGGGGTTCGCGATGTGGGGTGATTCGTGCGGACAGTCGGAGAGGCGCGCGTTGAGGTTAGGTGGTTATGTGGTTGAGTGGTTGTGGAGCGCCGGGGTTCGCGATGTGGGGAGATTCGGATCGTCGGGGTGAGTCGTGTGGTTAGGTGGTTATGTGGTTGGGTGGTTGCGGGACCTGGGAGGTTCACGCATGTCAGGAGATTCGTGAGTACCTTCGGGGGTGTGCAGTCACGGGCTCGTTTGTAACTTTGGAGGCCCGTGGCGACTCTGAAGAACTACATGCGAGAGCCCCTTGCTCCGCAACCACCTCATGGAGCCCACGATGAGCAACCACGAGACGATTAACCCCGGCGCCCGCATCGGCCACGTCCACCTCAAAGTCGCCGACCTGGAGCGCGCGGTGGCCTTCTACCGCGACGTCCTGGGCTTTGAGCTCACCACCCGCTACGGCGACCAGGCCGCCTTTTTATCGGCTGGCGGCTACCATCACCACATCGGCCTCAACACCTGGCATAGCAAGGGTGGCTCCCCCGCCCCGGCCCACCACACCGGCCTCTTCCACACCGCCATCCTCTACCCCACTCGCCGCGCCCTGGCCGTGGCGCTCAAACGTCTTCGCGACGCCGGCGTCACCCTCGACGGCGCCAGCGACCACGGCGTCAGCGAGGCGCTTTACCTGCGCGACCCCGACGGCAACGGCCTGGAGCTCTACTGGGACCGCCCCAGGGAGGAGTGGCCCACTGATGAAGAGGGCAACCTGACGATGTTCACAAAGCCGCTGAGTCTTGCCGGGTTGCTGGCGGAGCTTGAGGAGTGAGGGGGCGGGAGCTGAAACCATCCCTGCAGAGACCTGCCCTTGACTCGTCCACTTTGTTCACCTGCTTGCATGGCTGCAGAGCTGGCGGGCCTGCCTACAGGTTGCGTTTAGGTCGAATAGTGGCTAATTTTAGAGCGTTACACGCCTGAAACTTAACGATGAGGTCAACAATGGCTCGCAGCACAGCACACACCTTTGAGGAGTCGGTACGTCAGATGACGCCCGTCACCGCGCCACGCGATCAACGCGAGAGGGTTGCCGCTTTGCTAGAGCTCCTCACGCACGTTGATGAGAGCCCACACGAGCCGGCTGCCTACAAGTTGGTCAGTCCGTCCGGCGAGGTCATCGACCTGCCTGAATCCGTCTTCTTGCTGCTCGAGCGAATCATTGAGGTGCTCGCCAGCGGTGACGCCATCACGGTGGTTCCCGTCGGCAAAGAGCTCACAACGCAGCAGGCTGCCAACATCCTCAACGTGTCGCGGCAGTACCTGGTACGCCTTCTCGACGATGGGCGCATTCCCTTTCGTAAAACCGGAACGCACCGGCGAGTGCGTATGGAGGATCTTCTGGCCTACAAACGCCAGCGCGACCGCGATCGCATTGCGTCACTCGACGACCTCTCCCAGCTCAGTCAGGACTTTGATGGCTACGATGAGATCCCGGGAGAGGGTTGATGGTGACGGCACCCTTTCGTGTGGTCCTTGACGCCAATGTGCTTTTTCCTTTCTCCATCCGCGACACGCTCCTGCGTGCCGCAGCGATAGGCATGTATCAGGTACACTGGTCCGACGAAATTTTGGACGAAGCGACCCGCAACCTTATCGCCTCCGGGCGCATGAACGACGACCAAGCAGCGCACCTCATGGCAGCCATGCGCAATGCCTTCCCAGAAGCGCTGGTCCGCGGGCATGAAACGCTTATTTCGTCGATGCCCAACGACGACAAAGACCGCCACGTCGCGGCAGCCGCCGTCAAAGTCGGCGCCCAGATCATCGTCACCAGCAATTTAAAAGACTTTAGCCCGATGCCCGAGGGCATTGAAGCTCAGAGCCCCGACGACTTTCTTGTCGACCTCTTTGACCTTGCCCCCGAAAACATCGTCACGCTTCTTGAACGCCAGGCTGCAGCGCTCAAGCGTCCCCCCATAACACTCGACGCGCTACTCGCAGGCCTCGGCAAGACCGTGCCTCAATTCGAGAATGATGTGCGATGCTTCGTGAGGTCACGGGACACGTGAGCGCAATGACAGGATTCGAACGCCCGGCCATAACGTATTAGGCGCTCAAATGCCGTTCGTGTTTATAAACTGCTGGGCCTTCTCCTGGTGCTCCACCCTCCTCAGATCGTACTCCGCCCCCCAACACCCGGCTCATCATGGCGAGCGCACGGCGCTGCGCGTTGCGCACTCGCCACCACGCATGCGACCGTAAGCGCCCCTCAACGACCGAAATTCACCCGAAGAGTGCACGAAAACGCACAGGGAGCGATGACGATGGCACACCTCGAAGGCAAATACGCCGTAATCACCGGCGCCAACACCGGCATCGGCCGCCACACCGCCATCGGGCTCGCCGAAGCCGGCGCCCACGTCACCATCGCCGCCCGCAACTTAGAGCGCACCCGGCCGGTGCTCGACGAGATCGCCGAGCGTTTCGGTGCGGATAAAGTGAGTTTTGTGGCCCTGGACCTGGGCTCGCTGGAGTCGGTGCGAAACGCCGCCGCCGAGATTCTGGCCACCGGCAAGCCCATTGATCTCCTCATCAACAACGCCGGTCTGGGCGGCGCCCGCGGCCAGACCAAAGACGGCTTTGAGATCCACTTTGGCGTCAACCACCTGGGCCATTTTTTGCTGACAAACCTCCTCCTCGACCGCATCAAAGAAGCCGACGAGGCCCGCATTATTACCGTTTCCAGCGAGGCGCATTATAAGGGCCGCATCGACTTTAAGGCCGTCGAAGGCCCCACCCCCGGTCGCACCGGCCTCCCGGAGTACGCCAACTCCAAGCTCGCCAACGTACTCTTCTCCGCCGAGCTCGCCAGGCGCCTGAAGGGCACCAACATCAAAACCTATGCGCTGCACCCGGGCGTGGTCGCCACCGACATCTGGCGCCGCGTCCCCGGCCTCTTTCGGCCGCTGATCAAGATGTTCATGATCACCCCGGAGCAAGGCGCTCAGACCACGTTGCATTGCGCGCTTTCGGCAGAGGCCGGCGAGACGACGGGGCTGTATTGGGATAAGAGCAAGGTGAAAACGCCCTCCCGGCTCGCCAGAGATGAAGAGCTCGCCAGGGAGTTGTGGGAGCGCAGCGAAGCCTGGGTACGTTGAGCGGGCGACGATGGGGCGCGTGATGCCGACCGTCCGAGAGTCGGACATCAGCCCGTAGTTATGCGCCTCATCGCACGCTCACCCCTCATCGACGTCGTCGCCCCCCCCCGCCTTGAGGCGTCTTACGCGGTCAACGCCGCCTCGCCAGCCGCCAGCGCTGCCATCCTTGCATCCGCCTCCTCACTCTCGGCCAGATACTCCCGAATGGAGACACCCTCGGCGTTCTTCTCATCCGCCGAGAGCCCCGCGTTGAGAAAGTACGTGATCAGCTCCACGTGTTTGCCAGCGATGGCGTTGGCCAGCGGGCTAAACCCTTTCTCGCTCCGATACTCCAGAAAGCTCTTGCGCGCCGCATCACTATGCTGGCAGAGCGCCAACACCTGCTGCGGAGCGTACTGCGCCGCCAGCCGCACGTAGCTTCCCCCGCCGAAGAGCTCGTAAGGAACATCGAGCGGACAGCCCGCGTCATACAGGCGGCAGGCCATCTCCCCCGAATGCCCCTCCGCCATACTGATCGCGAGAAAATCGACATCTTCGCCCGCCGCCCCGATCGTA
The DNA here is from genome assembly GCF_007997015.1 of Lujinxingia vulgaris. Taxonomy (NCBI): domain Bacteria; class Deltaproteobacteria; order Bradymonadales; family Lujinxingiaceae; genus Lujinxingia; species Lujinxingia vulgaris. Next base: position 47,601 of record NZ_VOSM01000014.1, on the reverse strand, counting down.
TCGTGGCCCGGCGCGCCGGCATCCAGCAGCATCATCTTGATCGACTCCGGGCAGCCCTGAATCGTGAACACGATCTGCAGCGGGTGGTTCCCCTCGCTGGTGCGAATGCTCATATCGGCACCGTGTTTAATAAGCAGCCGGAAGTTTTCCTCGCAAAACTCCGCGGCGACCTCCGCGCTGTTATCCTCCGGATTCTCCCGGCTGCGGTTGAAGGCCTGAGCGAGCTCAATGGCGCACGAGAGCGCCGGAACCACGCCCCCATCCTCCGCGTTCATATCAACGCCCCCCTCCAGGAGTGCCTCCACCACCCCGGAGGCCGGCGTCTTCACCGCGCGGTGCAAAAGCCCTTCGTTCTCGGGCCGCAGCGGGTCGGCCCCCTCCGCGATCAAGAGCCGCGCCGCAGCCCCGGCGCGCTCCGGGTGCACGGCGACCATCAGACAGCTTGCCAGCGCGCTATCCCCACGCTCATCGAGCCCGTTGGGGTCACACCCGGCGTCGATGAGAAGCTTCAGGCAGGTCATATCCTTCGCCTCCTCCCACCCACTCATCATGCAGCCCTGAAAGATCACCCGGTGCAGCGCATCGGGAAACTGCGCCGGGTTTGAGCCCGCGTCCAGCAGCGCGCGCAGCGCCTCATCACAGCTCTGGGCAGCGGCCCTCAGCACCACCGGAATCGACGAGATCTCGTACGCATCGATATCTCCGCCGAGGGCGTTGACCTCCGCGGCGACCCGGGTCGCGTCATTAGCATCAATGGCTTCTTTTAGGGCTGTCGGAGCGTTCATGTCGTGGTTCCCCTGGCTCGGGCTAAATGATTGAGAGAGGCGACACCCTACCATCGCCCACACGCGAGCACACCTGATGCGCTCTGGCGCGGCGGTGCGAGAGCGTTCAACCCACCAGACGTCCTTGAGGTCGGTTGATACCCACTGTCCGAGAGACGGACATCGACCTGTGTTCATGCGCCTGAGCGCTCCATTCCCCCGGCCAGATCCCCGACTCCCCCTTACCTCTCGATCTGGACACCCAAATCCCCAACTCAGCCCCCTTACCTGCCCTACTCAGCACCTGAGTCCCCCAACTCAGCCCCCTTAGCTCCGGATCTCGGGACCCAGATCGCCAGCTCAGCCCCCTTAGCTCCGACTCTCGACACCCGGATCCCCAACTCAGCCCGCTCGACTCCCCGTTCTGGGTACCCAGATCCGCGCCTCAGCCCCCTTACCGGCGCTTCTGGATTCCCAGATCCGTAACTCAGCGCGCTTACCTGCCCTTCTCGGGTGACAAGTGTCGCTACTCAGCCCCCTTAGCTCCGCCTCCGGGTTACCCGTTTTGACACTCAGCCCCCTTACCGGCCCTTCTCGGGCGACACGCGAGGTGATTCAGAACACTCCGTCCGCCGCGTCCTTGCCGACCGTCCGAGGGACGGACACCCGCCCCAATTCATGCGCCCCATCGCCCCTTCAATCCTCCCCCAACCCCGCCATAAACGCCTTCTTCAACGACGAAAACCTCCGATATTTTTCCATAATCCCCCGCATCCACGCCTCGGCCTCCGGCGTCCCCTCCACCCTCGCGCAGCGCACCATAAGCCCGGCGGCATGGCCATAGTCGTCTCGCGCTTTGTGAGCGGCCACCTCATCGACGCGCCGCTCGGCCGCCCTTCGCATCGCCCCTCGCATCCTGTCGCGCAGCGCCTCATCTGCGGGCGCCTCCAACTCGGCCAACGCCAGCAGCGCGTTGATCTCAGGCGTCTTCAGCGTGGGCGAATGCCCGACACTCGAAGCCCTGGCGGCCCAACCGGTGGCAGGCAACGTCACACAAACCTCCTCGCCAGCCAGCAAGGCCGCAAACACCTCGAAAATCACCGGCCCCGGGTGATGCTCATACGACCACCCTATCCCCTCGGCCTCCTCCAACAGCTGCGCCGTCTCATCAAACTTTGATGTCAACACCAGCAGCAACGCCCGCTGCCTCTCCGCCCTGGCCGGCACAGCAGCAAGCGCCAGCTCCGCCCGCTCTACAAGCGCCTCCCGCGTCGCACACTGCCCCAGCCAACGCTGCAACCTCTCCAGCGTGGGCGCCACCTTCCAGGCCCGCTCCAACACCTCGGAGAGATCCGCGGCCCCCAACTCCTGCGCGGCGAGCGCCGCGCCATCGAGAAGGCTGCCCCGAACATGCGCATCCGCCTCCACACGCTCCGCCGCCTCCTCGTAGGCCGCCCGCGCCGCCACCCAATCCTTCCTCTCCTTAAGCAGACGACACCACGCGTTGTAGTCGTTGTACGCCCGACTTCGGCGCGCCACCTCGACCAGCCCCTCCTCGCCATGCAAGCGAAGTGTTACTTCGCGCAGCCACGCGTCATCCCCGCGCTCTCCACCAGAGAATGCCTCAGCCTCCACGACCGCAAGCCAGTCCACGACGAAGCCGTCAAAGTCAGGGAGAGGCTCCCTCGCGGTCTGCTCCAGCGCTTCCAACGGTCGTAAAACGCGGCCGACCTCGCCCACATCCCTCATCACAGCAAAGACCTCACTCGCCCGGTCTTTCGCCACGGATGTCATGTACGTCGCCACCGCGAACTGCCGCGCGCACAGGCCAGCATCGACCCCCAACACATCGTCGACCTGCCCATCCTGGCCGACATGAAAGTCCGCTCTCCCCATGGGAATTAAGAGTGTCCCGAAGATGCGTGCCGCGACCTGATAGTCGCCCGCCAGAAACGCGTGCATCCCATCCCGCAGATAAGCATCCACATCCCCCGAATCGGCATAACTCGCCATGACCGCAGCAGCGGCAAACGCCTCCGCCTTTTCAGCGCGCCACGCCCCTGGAGAGTCGGGCGTCCACCCCGAACCCGACTGCGTCGCGCGCTCCACAATCAAAGCCTCCAGACGTGGCCGATTTCGATCGTGGATCCAGGGGAGAATCTCGTGAATGAGATCTCGAAGCTGCGCCGCGTCCAACGCTTCGAGCGCTGCATCCACCATCGAGTCTCGCGACTTCCGAGCCATCAGCGCTCCTCCCCCAGACACTCCCTCAACTTCCGCACCATCTTATTCTCCCCTTTCGGCGGGTTCTCCACCCACGCCCGCACCTGCGCCCGCACCGCCTCCACCTCGCCGGCGGCCTCCGCAGCCCGCATCGTGATCGCAAAGGCGTCGCGCGCATCGTTGGCCACGGCCTTATACCCGTGCCCCTCCACCTGCCAGCGCAGCGCCGCCAGCCCCGCCTCCACCGCAAACTTCGGGCGCTTCAGCGTCTCCGCCCGCGCTGCCTTCATCAGCGTCTTGGGCTCACAGGGGCTTATCTGCACCAGCCGAATCGCCTCATCGTAGAGTTTTGCGGAGCGCGCCGCCGCAAACCACTTGCCCTCTTTGCCCGGCGTATGCGCCACCAGATCCGCAAGCACCCGCGCCTTCGGAATCGTCGGATACGCCTTCGTCACGCCTCGAAACCAGTTCAGATAGCTCGCGTGCTCGTGCACCACGAACGCGTAGTTCGCATACGCTTCCTCCTCCATCCCCGCGTCGCGCAGAATCGCCTCACAGGCATGCGCAACCCCCGGCGAGTCGCTCGTCCCGCTCTTTTCCTCGGCATAGGCCACCGCATCCAGAGGGCGCCCCATCGCCACCAGCGCCTTTACGCCGAATTTCACGTCGTGCCACATCGTGTAAGGCGCCTTCTCCACCCACTCCAAAACCTCCTCGTAACGCTCCGCCGCCAGAAGCGCGCTCAGGCAATGCGACTCGCCCGTGAATGAACGCTGCCCTTTCTTCGGCCCCTCCCAGGCCTCCCGCAACCCCACCAGCAGCCGGTCGGCCTGCTCCGAGGCCACCTCCACACTCCCGCACGCAAGCCCCCAGGCATCGCCCAGCGCCTCCAGGTAGGGAATCTCATCGGCCTCCCCGGCATCCCACAGGCGCTGCAACCACGTCTCCCGCTGCTCCGACGACGCCGGCGCCGCCCCGATGATCCTGGCGAGCTCAAAGATCGCCCAGTTGACGGTGCGACCAATGGCCCCCGAGGAGCTGTCCACCTGCGCGATGGCCGGCGAGAGCTTTTCGAGGAAGATGACGGCGCCCTCGGCGGCGAGCGCGGGGTCGTGGGCGGCGACGTCTTTGATCTCGGCGACCGCCTCCTCGATGCGTTGCATCGCGGGCTGGGAGCGCCAGCCGAAGGCGTTGCGGCGAAAGCGGGGGCGAAAGGTCCAGGGGTGGGTGGGGGCCATAAAAGGTCCGGGGGGGGGGGGAATGGGCGGTGCGGGGTGAAAACAACGTTCAGCGGAGATTGTGAACGCGCTGCGTGCACAATCTTCGCGAGGTGCGGCCACTACGTGCGCGCCTGCGGCGAGTGCTCCCTCGCCATGCGGACGTGCGCCCGTTTTCTACGCATGAAAACGGCCACGTCCAATGTTTATGCGCCCAACGGGCGTCCCCCCCTGCCAAACGCGCAGACCGCGTTCACCAACAGCCGCCGGAATCGTTGTTGAGCACGAAAGACCACATCGAACTCTCAGATTCCAGCAGAACACCCTGGGCATCATAGCTCCGGAAGGTGAGCCGCTGAGCGCCCCCGATGAATCTACTCTCGCTTTTGATGCGTCCGCTCGCGTCGGAGAAGATCTCCAGACGCGTCGGCAACGCCCGGCAGAGGTACTCGTAGGTGTAGTCTGCCAGGTAGCCGCCGGGACTCTGAGCCGTGAATGCCTGATCCAACACGAGGTGATCCAGGTGCGCGGCCCGGGCGATCCGCTCGTAGAGGCAGATCGCGTCGTCGTCAAAATCCTTTCGGACAAAAAGGCCCTGGTCTCTCAGCGGGCCCGTACTTCCACCTCCGGGCAAGGATCCCAGGTTGACGTTGACTTCGCTTCCCGTGGTGAACCAGTCCACCTCGTAGGTACCCGTCGCCGGCTGAAGGTCAAAGCCATCGGCGTGAACATACCTGGGCGGGACCGGGTTTGAGCCGCATCCGCAGGGCGAATCAATGCACGACGCTTGCGCGGCGACCTGGTCATAACGGACCTCGTGGGTGTCGCGGAAGAGCGTCAGATCGGCAAGAGCAAAGGCCCCTTCAAAGACGTTCTGCTGAAGGTCATTGCGGGCCTGGCTCGGAGCGAGCCGCGAGGCCACGGCGACGTTGGCGCGGGCCAGCTGCAGGGGAATTCTGGAGCCGCCGGGATCGGGGACGCTGACGGTGACACTGACCACCGACCCGCGCGCCATGACCCGGTGCAACCTGCTCAGCTCCGGGGCGGAGAGGGCGACGAACTCGAGATTTTCAATCTGTGCTCGCGGGGCCACGCCACCTGAACCCGAACTCAAGTTATGGGGAACATCGATGGCCAACCGGAACTCAACCAGGTCCAGATAAAAGTCATCGCGGGAAGTCTCCACACGCAGCGTGGCCACAACAGGGGGCGTGGGCTCCATCCCCGGCGCGGGGGCGGGCTCGCCAGGAGGCCCCTCGGGGCCCGCAGGGCCCACCGGGCCTTGCTCACCGGGCGGGCCTTGCTCACCGGCAGGGCCTCGCTCCCCGGGCGGGCCTTGCTCACCGGGAGGGCCTTGTTCACCTGCGGGGCCTTGTTCACCAGCGGGACCTTGCGCCCCGGGGATGCCTTGTTCGCCGGCGGGGCCTGGTTCGCCGGCGGGGCCTGGTTCGCCAGCAGGGCCTTGCTCACCGGGTGGGCCTTGCTCACCGGGCGGGCCTTGCTCACCGGGCGGGCCTTGTTCGCCAGCGGGGCCTGGCTCACCACCGGCAGGACCCTCGGGCCCCTGAGGACCTGCGGGGCCGGTGGGGCCTGCAGGACCCGGCGGCCCCGCAGGACCCGCCGGGCCGGCAGCTCCCTGCGAACCTTCGGAGCCCATACAACCCACCACAAACACACACGCGACGATGACGTTGCTCAGACGATGCATAAAACACTCCAGTTAAATGCGCACAGAGCTCGGGCTGATTGAGGCTTCTGTGCGGGTTGGCAGGAGCTCAGGGACTGGGCTTGTAAGTACCGGGTAAGAGTATCATGGGGATTATGGGGGGTCATATCGCATCGATCATCAGATGAGTTTGCCTCGACCCGACACCTGCTCGCCGGGGTGGGAATGAGGCCCAGCGAAGATTGTGACCGCAGTGCGTGCACAATCTTCGCAGGGCAGCTGCGGCGTGAGCTCCCAGGCCAAGATCATGGATAACGGCGGAGTGAAGGTCGCACAGAAGGAGGCGATCGCTTCTTATGCGCCATCGAAAATAAGCGATCGCTTCGTGTCATCGCCCAGCACGAAACAACTTGATTCTGTCCGACCAACGGACAGGACCTCGCCGGCATGGCGTCACGACGTCGAAGCGCCATCTGCCGCTCACCAGCCGGCTGAAACAAGCACTGCCCCGCCTATTAACGATTTCGTTATTAGTGCCTGGCGCTAGTAACGCATTCGTTAATAGCATGAGCCACGCTTCCCATCATGCACTTCGTGTCCCCGCCACACGACCCGTCAATCAAGCTCCCTCCACAGCAGAGCCCCATGCATATCTTCGGCACCCTCCCCCCGGACGCGCAATCCGCGCTTCAAACCCTCCTCACCCGCATCGCCGGAATGGAAGTCCACCGGCGCGCTCCCGCCCGCTCCTCGGTCCCTCACCCTCAGAGCACCGATCTGGAGCTCGCCATCCAACCCCATCTCGAATCGCTCGACTTCCAACACCACGTCCGCCTACACCATCCGCGCACCGGCGAGGGCTTTGAGTACGACTTCTTCCGCGCCCGCGATGGCATCGCCCTGGAAGTCATGGGCTACCGCGCCGACGACGAGGTCTACAAAGACATTTTGAAGTTCCACGTCCACCCCGAGACCCGCATCGGCGTGGTCCTGGTGCCGCGCTACAAGTGGATCTCCTCACGACGTACGGACACCAACTACGCCGCCACGCTCAAAGCGCTGGCCTTTGCCGACCACTCGATGAACGTCGAGGCGTTGGTGGCGGTGGCGTACGACTGGGAGGCTGGAGAGGTGGAGAGGGCGTGGGGGTTGGTGGTGGTGGGGTAGTTTGCCGATATACGCATTGACGGCTCGCAAAAAGTCAACCAATACTCTTCTATCTCAAATTCAACACCAAAGGGGTTTCCTTACATTCGCGTTATGGCTCCCACTATGCCTGCCGACCGGTTTGTCTTTGTTATATACATCCCCCTTCTTTGCTCGTGGTTTTGCGATCAGCACAGGGGCCTTACCGTCGACTCTTCAATGTAAAACACCTGCGATTTTGAAGAATTTGGGAAAAAATGCCTCCGACGCCCCTTCATCTGAGATGGTCTACATCCCATCTCGGGCTCTCGACCTCCACTCACTTCTTTAAGGACTCCATATGTCGCAACCACCTAAGCGCAAAATCTATCAAACTTTCGCGAACAGACTCCGCAACTGCGACTTCCCCACCGCACTAAGTCTTTGCGGCCAGACGGTCTATGAGCTTCATGCGGCAGGAGAAGACTATCTCGATGCGCTCCAAGAGGTTGGACGAATATTCTCCCTCCGCGTTCGACCCGTCCCCGCGGCCGAGGTAGCTTGGGCGGTACATCAGGCGGCCCATGCACTTAGCCAGGGCACCGACGAATCATTGTCATTTATTGTACCTGCAAACGCTTTAATGAGCCTTGTGCAACAACGCTACAAGAAAGACAAAACCATATGCTATACGACCGCGATCATGGTCACTTTGATTCCGCGTGAACGCACGAGGCTCCCCAAACCCATACTTGCTCATCTGTACCGGCAAGCACTTGAACTCGGTGGTGCTATAACCAATCCAGAAGAGCGTTCGCATTTCGAAAATGTCCGCGCCCATTATGCCGATATTCTATCCCAACTCGATCGCCCGGAAGCGATGAGCGAGAGCCTCTCCGTGTTTCAGCAGGCGCTCAAGTCTTTAGGCGCTTTCCAAGAACAGGGGATACCAGACGCAGACGAGTCTTACGCGCAGTGCCTATACAATTATGCGATGGCACTTAAAAACCGGCACTTTGAAGACCAGACCGCGTCCTTACTGCAGGCGCTGGAGCACTTCGAACATTGCCGGCTTCTGCCTGCACGCAATCGCCACTTAGGTGCAAGGGCGATGACGACGCAGATGCGGCAAGCCACCGTAAACGTGCTTATTCAACTTCTCGATGATCCCGATGAGAAGATTCGCCTTCTCGAGGACGGACTAGCCATCGCTGAAAGTGAACTCACGGACCTGGACAAGAGATGTACGAACACAGAATCAAAATACAACATTCCTCATATTCGCGAGTCCCTTTGGCTGGCAATCACCAATGGAAAATATTTACTTCTTCAGACCTGCATCGACGCGGGAGAGCAGCTGCAAGACGAACTACGAGAACACTGCCATAATGCGTTACTTCGATTTGACGAAGTATATAACGTCATCGGTCCCGACGCTCTTGCCTACCGTCTACAGTTCCAACGCGCCTTGACCCGAGAAGCACAACCCTTGTCGGAAGAGCAACTCCTTATCCTATTGGAACACATCGAAAGGTCTATGAACCAAAGGCAGGGGTATCTAACGGCCACAGAGGCCAACCACCTCCTGGCCGCCATCAACAACCAAAACTTAGTGAATCTACAGCCTCGAACTCTAGTGCTACTTGGTTCTTTAATGAACCATATTCATCCGATCACGGTCGGCACGTCATTGAGTCGCATGTTGTTTGAAAGCGAATATTCGTTACTCAACACAGCGGCTCAAAAGAACTGGGACGCGATTGAGAAATACATGACGTCCAGTTTAGAAAGTGCTTTGAATGTGGTTCAGTACCCCATCTGGTCAGATAGCTATCGCCGTGTCCTCGCCATCCGACTCGCACGCCTCGCTACCATTCACCGTGAATGGGCGGCAATCGATCCGGTTGAGTCGCTGGAACTTTTTGATCTCAGCCATGGACAAGCCTATCGCACCGATCTGAACTTCTTCGGCGCTGGAGATGTCATTGAAGACGAGGAGAATTTAACAGATCCGACAAAGTGGCCCGAGGAACTGTGGCGACTGAACCTTTATCGAGCTCGTATTGATTTTGACACGGTATGCCGCCTGATCTCGGTGGATGACATCGCGCGACTCCATCCAGAAAGACGTGACTTCATGGACCAGACGCGTCCCGCATTGAGCATGGTTGGAAGCTATCAAAAAGACGGTGAAACGATTTTTGGCACCATCGAAAACCCGGAAGCACGCGCCGGGGAGATTTACGAGGAGATTAGTTGGCTCCTTCGCCTCGGACGAGAGAAGGGATGGCAACCGGCTGTTCAAGAGGCCTCAGTCGACGGCGCGACTCTGCGCACCTGGCTTGTAGAGCACCCGAACACAGGCGTGATCGCGGCTGGCGTTGGGCATGTAAAACTGATCTGCGCAGATGATAAAGGCGCATACAGCTTAAACTTGCTTGAAAGTCTTGATGAGAACGAGATCGACAGGATGGAGTCCTCGGTGAGACTGCTTCGCAAAGCTGACAACGCGTTTCGAAGTGGTGATGTCAGCGACACAAGCCGATCAGCATTTGATGGCGCGTTGAAAGACCACCTGGGTTCATTGATTCCGCTGAGCAATCAGCTCGTTGAGTTCGCCCTCGCGAGGGGACTAAAAAACCTCGTGGTGCTAGCACAACAGGGCATGGACCTGGTCCCGTGGGAATACATTCCTACCAACAAGGCAGATTCACCTTGTCTGGGGCAGACGTTCAACATGGTGCGGACTCAAACACTGGCTTCCGTAGTGCGTATGAGCGCGCAAAACAAGAGCTACGAAAATCGAGTTACCTATATCGGGGTGGATGAGGACTCGAATGACGGTCTGTCATTAGCCGCCCACCTCATCAGCGATGACTCCCAATATTGCGGGCTGAAACGTGAAGAGTTCGACCAGATCGCAATGCGTGCTCGCGTTTTAAGACTGGTGACGCACGGCACCCATCATAGTGGCATATTGGTCCCGGGTTTTTTACTCAGCGGATCGCCTGCCTCGGTAAGCATTGCCCCTTCCTCCCAAGATCAAATCCCTGAATTCACGGAACAAGATCGCTTGCCCTGGTTCTCCGTCACCGAAATCAAAACACTCAACATGAGCGGATGTCGGCGCGTCGAGCTGTGGGCCTGTGAGTCTGCCCAGAACGTGGACGTTATTGGGAATCTCCTTAACGATAACGAGCCTGTCGGACTTAGTGCTGCGTTTCTCACAGCCGGCGCGAGTCGAGTGCTTGGCTCCTGGTGGAAGCAGCCCATCGCCTCAGCACTGTTGATTGCGCGACGCTTTGAGAAAGAAGTCGACGACGGCGATGCATTTGCAGATGCCGGCGCTTTGGCGCGGGCAATCGCGGCCTATCGCGATACGGTTCGACCTGATGGGGCGTTTACGACGGCGGTTGTGAAGTACGTGAACGACCACCTCGACCAGGCTTCCTCTGAGACGGAACTGCGCCGCGCTGCGATCCGCGCCGGGTGGAGCTCGGCATACGAAGAGCTCACTGGAGAGAGCGTACCGCCGAAAGCGCTCGAAAAGTTTTCGCTGGTCTATATGGGTGGGTTTGTTGACGAGCCTAATAGGGATAACTCGCTTTCTGGACTACGAGCGGATCCGACGGCTGCTGTCGATGATTGGATGACAGTGTTTCGCGGCCCCGTCTCATGGGCGGGTTGGCGTATCGTCGCCCGTGATCGAAGCACCTTGGAGGATTAAGTGATGAATAGCGAAGACATTCAACTTCGGGATGAATTGGCCGATGCGCTGAGGGAAATGGTCGATTTGACGTGCCCCAGCATGCTCCCTTTATGGTTGGAGGCCACTAAACGGCTACGCGGCAACTATTTTGATGCTGCAACACCTGAGCTTCCCGCCTATTTGAAGCGAGCAATGTCAGACTCATCCCGTTCCAAATACAAAGCGCTAGCCAAATGGCGTCATTGCGTGGTGTGGCAGAGTCTCCTTGTGGACGATCCAGAAGTTTCGGTGGAAGAGGACAACCTGCTTCAGCGTGAGCTTGGTGCGTATGCCGAGACCAGGCCAACCTTGCAGGCTATCTACTTCAGCCCGTGTGATGACACGCCGCCCTATTCGTTCTCCCAAAAGAAGTCTGACGCTCCAACGATTGATATGGCGGTCGATTCGGAAGACCTGATCATTCGACGGTGTGTTCGAGCGGCCTGGACGACCGTTAAAATCATTGAAGCGCGCTGGAAAGAGGCGGAGGGTGGACCTGTGTCGGCGTTTTTAGAGTCTTCAGCTAAGAAGGCGCTCAAAGATGTTTTGAAGTTTACCGAGTTTTCGAAAAAGCCCGGAAACGACAAGTATATATGGCCAGTCTTGCGCTGGCCTGAGGAGGTATAAGTGGCGACCGAATCTTTTACGCCCACACTCGACCAACTCCGCGGATTTGTTCGAAACCAGGTACCTGTAGAATTGAGAAAGTCGATGTACCGATGGCTCGTTAGCTGTCCGGATCCCGCGCTGCCGACGGTCATCGCCAACCTGCAATTTGAATGGGAGCAGGTTCAGCAAGACCAGCAGCTACCAGAAGACTTGAGAGCACTGAGCGAGTTCTTTTTGCGGCTGTGGGAGTCCGAAGATGCCTCCTTCGACGTGTTTAAGCCGGAAGCTCGTCCCGTACAAACTCTCCAGTACGCGTCGAACCCGACGGGTTTTGAGGGCATTCGCCTGTGGCGAAGAGATGATGGCAGCCAGATTGTGGATGCGCGGATATTCGAGGTGGATGTCGAGGTACCAACACACCGGCGCAGGCACTTCACCTTCGTTTCAACTGACGCCGACGGACTCAAGAAGTTTGATTCAGGCAGGAGTTCGAATCAGCCACGTCCCTACAAATTCGAGCGTAGCGACGGCCGAGCTACGTTCTGGTATGTCGCCGCAAATGATGCGTCGGTACTCGGTATCGCGCCGACGACACCATCGCATTTTCTGGATTGGGTCCGGCGCATTCATGGCGAGCCTGGCGCTATTGTCAGCGCTGTGCGCCTTACCTCCCGCGTGCTGTCCGACCTCTACGACTAATCGTCGGCAAGCCTTAGGGCAGTAATTTGGGAAAATTCCGCTTCACCGCGTTTTGATTCGCCATGCTGAGGTTCCTCGCAGCGTTCCGCGCTGCATCACCTCAACTCCTTTCAAGGAGAACGCACCATGGCGAAGTCGAAGATTACTAAAGAAGCCGCGAAGCGGATCCAGAGTGCTGCCGACAAAAACGGCAACAATCAGGATTGGAAGAGCCGCGCGATGTCGGCGGCCGACCGCAACGCGAAAGAAGAAGCTCCTAAGACCAACGAAAGCTAAGTGAGGCGATTGCGCCCATGACCGTCTGCAAGACGGCTCGTGGGCGCTTTCGTTTTGGCTTGGCCTTTCAAAACTTACTGCGTCTCAGGAGTTCATCATGAACGTTACGAAACATCGTAGAATCATCGCTGTCGACTTTTACTGGACCCGCGACAAAGACCCCCGCGTCCCCCTGGGCCACGCGTCGTTGATCACCGCGCTTCGAGAGATACCCGGCGTGGACGTGCACTCCCTGGCACTCCCCGTCAACCTGGAGCCCCAGCGGTCGGAGGACATCGCCGACAACATTCTCGAACTCGCCGAAGGATGCGCCGCTCGCGAGGTGGACGTCGCGCTGGGTGCCTACGTGTGGGGCGAGGAGCTGCTGGGGCAGGTTCTGGCCCAGCTGCGAGCGAAGGGATTTCAGGGCCGCATCATCATCGGAGGGCCCCAAATCTCGTATAGCGGGCCGGGGCTGGAGAACATCTATCCCGAGGCCGACATCTTCGTACGCGGTTACGGGGAGGATGCACTCCGCGCGCTCGCTGCGACCGCGGAACATCAAGACATTTTGGGGGTACACTGGGCCGGCACGAAGGACGCGTCCGAGCAGGCGCGGGTGGACCTGGAGAAGCTGCCCTCGCCCTGGCTCACGGGTGCAATTCCTCTCGAAGGTCAGCGCTTCATTCGCTGGGAAACGCAGCGGGGATGCATGTTTCGATGTGCCTTTTGCCAGCACCGCGAGCCCGGGAAGCGGCTGACACAGCGGACCTTAGGGTTGCAACGGATCGAGGCGGAGATTGACCTCTTCTGCGCGTCGGACGTGGCGGAGATCGCCGTACTCGACCCGATCTTCAACATGGCGCCGCATGCGGCTGGCGTGCTGGCGCGCTTTCGTGAGCGCGGCTTCCAGGGACGCCTTTCCCTGCAGTGTCGCGCCGAGACAATGACGACCGAACTTTATGATGCGGGAAGCGGTCTCGAACTGTGCCTGGAGTTCGGGCTGCAGACGATTCACAAAAGTGAGATGGCAGCGATTCGCCGCAACAACGCTCTGCCCCTGGTCGACGAAGCCTTGGAGCAAGCCCGACGTCGGGGTATCGACCACGAAGTGTCGCTGATCTTCGGCCTGCCCGAGCAGACGCTAAAGTCCTTTGAAGAGAGCGTGCAATGGTGTCTGACACGCCGCGTACCGGTGCTCAAAGCCTTCCCCCTGATGCTCCTTCGCGGGACTCGCCTCGACCTCGACCGCGCGAAGTGGGACCTGCGCGACAGCGGCGGCGCGATGCCAATGGTCCTGGAGGCCGCGACGTTTGACTACGACGATTGGCGCCAGATGGCTCGCCTCTCCGAGGCGTTGAAACTCACCGAAGGCGACCACCCCGAGACGCTCGAAGAACTACGCGACATCGCCACCAGTCTTGAGCCCAATGTCCTTCGATGGATGCCCGAGCAGCCAGGGAGGGCGATGTGATGAGCTACTTCTACAACAACCATTGGAGCGAGATTCGCTACACCGACCACGCACGCGAGCGCATGCAGGAGCGCGACATCGACGAACACGAGGTCGAACAGGTTATCAGGCGCGGCGAGCGTGTGCGCGACGGCAGCAGCTTTAAAGTCGAGATTCCCGAAGAAAGGCTCGACAACACCCGCCTCGACTCGCGACTGCGGCGAGTTGTGGTGGTCCTCACCACCGACACCGATGCGGTGAAGACCGTCTATCGCCGAGATGCACCCGGCACGGGCGACAATGCTTTCTCTCGGGGCTATACGCGGACGCACGCTCAACGCGCCTGGCAGCGGCCGATCGGGCTCCAGACGCATTATTCATCGAGCTGTGAGTTTCGTCTGGGCGACTATATAAAGTGGAAAAAGAAGCAGAAGACGTAACGGAACACCGCGTAGCTCGCCTATGCCCCCGCTCCACCCGGGCGAGCTACGCGCGTCTCCTCCCGCCCGTACGACTTGGGAGGCGAGGAAGGTGGAGGGGGCGTGGGGGTTGGTGGTGGTGGAGTCGTGAGCGTCAAAGACGTTGACGCCCCCGCCCCACCCCACCCATACTCCCCACCACCTCACCACCCCAGGGGTCTTCCGCACACTCAAGCCGTAGCCGTACTATGCCCAACGACCAGCCCACCTTCGATCAGTACATCGCCCCCCTGCTCTCCCTGCTTGCCCGGCACCCCGGCGGCCTCACGACGGCCGAGGTCTACGCCGCGCTGGCCAACGACCTGAACCTCTCCCAAATACAGGTCGAGGAGCTCCTTCCCAGCGGCACTCAGCCGGTCCATCAGAACCGCATTGGTTGGGCGCACAATCGTCTTAAGCGGGCGGAGCTTTCGGAGAGTGTCAGGCGTGGGGTGTGGGCGTTGACCGAGCGCGGTCGCATCAGCGCGGCGCATTTTGGCGGCGAACTCCCGGAGACGGTTCTCAATGCCCTGCTGCATACCGACACCAGCGCGCAGATGCTCAATGAGCTCGTCCCGGGACTCGTCGGGCTCCCAGCCGACGATGACCTGACCGACGCCCCTGGTGACGAGCTAGAATCGCGGACCTTCACCAGTCTTGAAGCTGCCAAAATCGTATTGGCCGACGCCGACGGACCGCTTCACTACCGAGAGATCACGCGCCGCGTCCTTGAGCGCGGCCTCTGGTTCACCACCGCCGCATCACCCGAAGCCACCCTGCTCGCCCAGGTCACGCGCCACATCAATGATGGCGGCGAGTCGTCGGATTTTCGACGTGTATCCCCGGGATGTTATGAGCTCAATCGAGACGGCGTGGAGAGTCCCTCCGAAATCGACATCGAACCTGAAACCATCTCAAACGCCGCCGCCCTCACTCCCGGTCAAAACACCGAAACCCTCTCCTTCACCGATGCCGCCGAACGCATCCTCCAGGTCTTCGCCGAGCGCGAGCCCATGCACCACACAGACATCACCAGCCGCGCGCTGGATCTGCGCCTCATCGTGACCGAGAGCCAGAGCCCGGCGTCAACGATGTACAGCTCCATCAGTCAGGAGATCCACCGACGCAAAGAACGCGGCGACACCCCGCGTTTTGAGCTCCATGGCAATGGCCTCATCGGCCTGACCCGCTGGAGCCAGACCGGGCTGACCGCCTACATCCAGGCCCATAACGACAAAATCCGCGCGCGCCTCCACCAGCAGCTCTTCGAGATGGACCCCACCGAATTTGAAGAACTCGTCGGCCGCCTTCTCATCGCGCTGGGCTTTGGCGACGTCGACGTCACCAGCCGCTCCAACGACGGCGGCATCGACGTGCGCGGCACCCTGGTCGTTGGCGACGTCATCCGCACCCGCATGGCCGTCCAGGTCAAACGCTGGAAAGCCAACATCAGCAGTCCCACCGTCCAGCAGGTCCGCGGCAGCCTCGGCTCCCACGAACAGGGCCTGATCATCACCACCAGTGACTTCAGCTCCGGCGCCCGCCAGGAGGCCGAACGCCCCGACGCCACGCCGGTGGGTTTGATGAACGGGACGCAGCTTGTGAAGTTGCTGGTCGAGCATGGGATTGGGGTGGAGAAGGATGAGTTGAGTTTGTTGCGGTTGGGGTGAGAGTTGCAAATCTCAACCACCCAAGCTATCATCTATTCGAACGTCAAAAAACGAATCACCCATAAACGTCATCCATACACATCTACACGACCTTAAAAAACTCATATCAACATATAACCAAAGGACCAAAGTAATGACCAACCTTTCAGTACCAATGCGATGCCCACACTGTAATAACAATAGCCCTTCGCTCATCCTCTCTACTTATTGGGATATTGCTACCACTCACGCTCCCGGAATGGCAGGACATGAATGGCAAATTGGAGAATGCTATGAATTTGCTGAATGCATTTCGTGCGGAGAGAGATTTTTCTACATGTATCACTGGCATGAACACATGGAACCAGAAGAGGCTGTACCAAAAGTACTCTTCCCAAGTGAAAAATCAGTACCTGAAGGCGTCCCAGAGCACATCAAGAATAGTCTTCTGGCTGCTAATAAAGTGCGCAATATCGATTACAATGCTTATGCCACCCTCCTTGGCCGAACATTGGAATTGATATGTGTAGACCAATCAGCATCTGGAAAAGACCTTTATGAAAAAATAAACGATCTTGTGAATCGAGATTTAATTCCCAAGACACTTGCAGACATTGCTCATAACGTAAGAATCCTTCGCAACTATGGCGCCCATGCGACTAAGGGAGAGATTTCCGAACAAGAGGTACCAGTACTGGACTCTTTGATTCATTCACTATGTGAGTATCTTTATGTCTTCCCGTCACTTCTCAATGACGCGCAGAAAGCATTAAACCGCTGCAAGTCCAATCAGAAAAAACAGAACACATAACAAAATACCAGCTTATGCAAATGCTTGAAAACCAACTAACCAAAGCGACAATACCCCGCAGGCTTGGCGAGTGGACTTGTTTGAATTACCAGCGTACCGCATAGGCCTTGGTCAAGCATTCAACAGCGATTTACATGACGTGGAAGTTGGTCGGCTCGAAATGGACATCCCTATTCTTATATTGCCAAACATATTAGCCACCCGTTCCTCTCACCGCAGAGTTGTTCGAACATAATAGTATGTCTTTCTCTATCTAAGCCTCTTCTTCAAACGCCACCGCCAGGAGTACTACCGTCGACTCAACGCCGTGCGAAGCGACGGCGACTGACAAGGTTGGCTGGACTCCTTTCTCGACGGGATCGCGACCATCGCTGATGAGGCCGTCGTCAACTCCCGCGAACTTTTCAACATGGTGACAGCGGATCGCCAGCGCGTCATCCACCACGAAGGCGTCAACCTGCTGGCCGTCCAGATCCTCGAGCATTTCCCGGGTCACCCGATTATCACCGCCCCCTGGATCGTCGACGCACTCTCCACCAGTTATTTTATTGCGGCGCGAGTTATCGAAGTGTTGAAGTCCGCCGGAATGCTTGTGAAAACCACCGGTAAAACGCGCAATCGGGTTGGATGCGTACCAGGCCTACCTTGATCGCTTGCGGGCTGGGACGGAGCTTGGAGACTAGTGAAGTCCAACCACGCGATGCCCCGCTTCTCGCTATAAGGCATGCGGATTAGCTGTATCGCTCCAAGTTAAGGGAAGCTAGCACGTCCCTTACCTCCCACTCTCGATATTTAGCTCCCCAACTCAGCCCCCTTACCTGCCCCACTCAGCACCCGAGTCCCCCAACTCAGCCCCCTTAGATCCGGCTCTCGCTACCCAGATCCCCAACTCAGCCTCCTTAGATCCAACTTTCGACACCCAGATCCCCAACTCAGCCTCCTCAACTCCCCGACCTGGACACCCAGATCCCCAACTCAGCGCCCTTACCCCCGCTTCTGGGTCCCCAGAGCCGCAACTCAGCCCCCTTACCAGCCATTCTCGGGTCACAAGTCCCACGGCTAAGCAGGCTTACCTCCACTTCGACGCCAAACGCCCCGACTCAGCGCGCTTACCTCCCCAACATACCCACAAAAAAACCCTCCAGACTCACCGGAGGGTTTTCTCGCTCACACCTGCTTACGGGTTCTCACCACCCACCCATCACGCATCGACGGGCTCCACCACAGGCGCCGGGTCGGCCGAAGGCCCGTCGTTCACCACCACATCACCCGCCACGGGCGAGGTGGGGTCGGCGAGTACCGGGTCGGCCGCGGTACGAGAATCGTACATGGTGGTGATGGCCGGCATGAGCTGGCGAATGCTCGCATCGGCATCAAGCGAGAGCGCCGCGTCGACGAACTGACGCGCCGCCACGTAGGCGCGGCGAGCCTGGGCGCGCGCGGCAAAGAGCTGCTGCATGGCCTTGACCGCATCGGCATTCTCGGCATCGGCGACTTTCAGCGCCTGGGAGAACGCCTCCTGCGCGCCCTGCGCCTCGACCACGACGGGGTGATCCGCGCCCAACGCCTCTTCGGCATAACCCAGCGCGGTGCCCATCACCGAACCCGTCCGGTCGACTCCCAGCGCCCGAAAGCCCGAGGGCGGCAGCGGCATCCCCCGATCCAGGCGCTCCTTCAAAAGCTCCGCGTCCGCCGACGCATCCGCCACCGCCAGATAATACGTGGCCTGCGCCGTGGCGTAGAGGCGCTCATACGCCACCTCCACTTCCACCTCCGCCCGCGCCACGTCCTCACTCGCCCGCACCGCCTCCTCGCCCTCCGCCAGCGCCTCACGCACGGCCTGGCTGTAGGGCACCAGACGACCCTCCAGAAGCTCCACCGCCAACTCCAGCGCGCGCCGACCGTGCGGATCCTCGGTCTTCGGCGCCACCGTCTTGAGCCGGTCCGCGCTACGCTCCATCCACGCCTTCAACATCACATCAAACTTGGCCTCAGACATCAGAACACTCCTTTTTCGGAAGTGCCCGCCCATCCCCCAGAGCGCTCGCCAGCGCCCGTACCATTACGGGCGAGGAGGTGATGCGTTCTGGATTACCAGCAGCGGTGTCTCCCCCCGGGGGAGACGTGGTGTTTGTGAATGAGAACGTTGTGCCACGGGAGAGGTGGGGGTGGCAAGGGAGAGGTGGGAAGGCGCGCGAGAGCGTAAGGCGATGGGGAAAAGAGTCATCAGGTACATATCCGGCGGCGACCCGAGGTGGAGCGCCTTGTGCGGAACGTGTGCAGCTCACTTCCGTGGGCTGACATCCTGGCCACTATTCAAACTGACTCTGACAGGTTTGGCTTGGCCAAGCGCCGTCGTCGTGAAACGAGCCATAAGCCGATGATTTTACGGGACATATTGCAACTTCCAAGCGCACTTCCTCCGGCTTCTTCGGAAACCTTACAGCCGACTCCTTGAAGAAAAAGCGTGCCACCGGACGTAACCACTTGCGCGATTAATTTTTCCGGATAGAATATTCTGGCCAGGGAAATTAAGTGATTGGCCAGAGATTACGTATGGACCATGGATAAAGGACCGAATTTGAAAGCGATTGATCGAGAAGAGGCCAAGGAACTCCTGAAACCATATCGGGAGAGCCTGATGGCTATTGTCGAGGCGGCCGATTACAAGGAGCCCGTCTTTGATTTCCTAATTTCCAAAACCAGTCGGGCGAATCTACGCCATGATGCGATGAGCCACCAAGCGGCTGTAACTCTGGATCAGACTTTCTACCGTATCCCAGATCCTAGAACCTGCATGTGGGGCGGTGACGCCTTCGTCTTGCGTTTCCGGAAAATCGAGAAAAACGGCTCCGTAGGCGGTTATGCCACGGAACGTGCATCCCATCTCAAACAATCCGGACAGTTACAGATCTTTCAGTCGCGAGCCGAGGAGGGCAAGGAGTTACCGATATTCTCGGTCGGTTATTTGGCAGATGACGATACGGGGGCGATTGAAGATTTCCTCATTTCGGCATATGAGGACGGCAAGCCCGCATGGGTCATGAGCTTGTCCGAGCTGTACGAGATTGAGCTCCCCACACAGGTTCCTCTGAATATTTCCCCCGAAACTTCCCGCCGTACAACTGTCCGCGTGAAGGACGATTTGAAAGCAACGAAAGGTGGTGATGACTCGGCTACATAGTGACAAATTACGCCTTGCACGCTGGCTACGAACAACCACGCAAGCTGAGTTGTCAGCTAGCTCGGGCGTTTCTCAGGCAAAAATCTCCAAAATTGAAAACGGGCTTGAATCAGGTGATGATGATATTGCTGATGCAATCGAATCAGCACTTAATCTGGCACCTGGTTTTCTCCGAGCTACCGGGACACGCTCTTCACTTCCTGAACATTTTTATCGGAAGCGAGCATCGATCCTCGTACGCGAACAACGCTGGATCGAAGCAGTTGTCGTGTTAGCCCGGCAGGGTATAGCAGCACTCTGTGAATCAGTCAGCATCGAACCCAGCTTCCCAACGCCTCGCATTCCCTGCAATTTAAATACAATAAATCCGGCTAGCGACGTCGCGCGTGACGTGCGCAGACTTTTGATGATTCCTGAAGGGCCGATTCGCTCTTTGGTAGATGTCATCGAAAGTACTGGCACCATAATTATACCTATTTATGGGGCACCTTCCACGTTTGACGCGATGGCATCCCCCGCAGTTACAGGAAGCCCTTGGGACCTTATCTTTTTCAATCCTGAAATGCCGGGTGACCGAATTCGATTCACACTCGCGCATGAGTTCGGACACCTCATTATGCATCGCGGACAGAGCGAAAACTGCGAAGAAGAAGCAGATGATTTTGCTTCAGAGTTCTTACTACCAGCGGCGAATCTACGACCACTACTTCGAGGGCTTGATTTAGATAGAGCGCTTCAACTAAAACAGATTTGGGGTTCGTCAATTGGCGCTCTCGTTTATAAAGCAAATGCGCTTGGATGCATTTCGAGCAATCGCTACCGTTCTCTGCAAGTAATGATCAGTCAACGCGGATGGAGAAAAGATGAACCAGGTCACGTACCGGCCCCTCAACCTGGACTCTTTCACGAGATAATAAACATTCATTTAAACAATTTGAACTATAGCATTGGTGACATTGGGCACCTTTTTGGGGTATCTGGCAGAGAATTCCAAGATCAATACTTTCCACAAAGTTTAGGCCTTCGCATTGTCAAATAAAATCACATACAATTGCAAGACCAAACCACTTACGTCCAGGAAGCTTTTTTGGTTTAATTGGTTACCTTGCCAATACTCAAGCGATGTCAACATCGCTCAAGACAAAACACACAACAAGACCCACCAACCCAATACATATCCCATCAAAACAATACGCAAAAACAGAACGTCGCACAATCAACACATAAAAACACAAACAACCCACCCAGCCTCAATTTATCCAGGACCAAAGAAACCTTACTTAATCTTGAGCGATTTATTCAGTCATGATAGCTTGCACGGCGGTTAAACAAGTCAAGCTGGCTCATGGCGCTGGAGACCTAGCGACGCCGAAAGAAAAGGCTTGTTCGTCGGTCGGTGACGTAGCGAAACATTCTGGGATTGCAAATGACTCGGCCTGTTGCAGGACCGAGTCAAAAGGCATGCCCCGCTCCCCACATTGGTCGTCTTGGGAAGTTCAAAATGTCGCAGGTTGGCATTTGGATCGACGTGGGCGGCATATGCGAGCCAGTTCGATGACGACGGATTTTCACGCACAATATTGGGCATATACGCTGACCGTTCAGGGATCGCCGGACTCTGTGGACGGCTTGTCGCGTGCTATTTCTAATGCCCGTGTGGACCTCAACCCGCACCAGGTGGATGCTGCCCTCTTCGCTCTCAAGTCTCCGCTATCTAAAGGCGTGATCCTCGCCGATGAGGTCGGCCTCGGGAAGACAATCGAGGCCGGGCTCGTCATTTCGCAACGATGGGCTGAACGACGCAGGCACATACTGGTCGTTGTGCCGGCCTCGCTGCGAAAGCAATGGCAGCAGGAGTTATGGGAGAAGTTCTTCATCCCGTCGGTAGTGCTGGAGCGGAAGGCATGGATGCGGCTCCAGGCCGATGGCAAGCCCAACCCCTTCGATCTCGGCGATCAGGTAGTCATCTGCTCCTATTATTTTGCCGCAAAACACCGCGAGGCGGTGTCCCATGTCCCGTGGGACCTCGCGGTCATCGACGAGGCTCACCGCCTTCGGAACGTCTACAAGAAGGGTAACAAGACGGCGAAAGCACTTTCTGCAGGACTTGCCCACGCAACAAAGCTGCTGCTGACGGCAACCCCGCTCCAGAACTCGCTGATGGAGTTGTACGGGCTCGCCAGCGTTATTGACCCGCATTTATTCGGCGACCCCGCCTCGTTCCGAGAACAATTTGTTCGCGAGCCCGACGAGGAATTGCGCAATCGGCTCTTAAAGCAACGCATCAGCGAGGTTTGCCAGCGCACGTTGCGGGAGCAGGTGTTGGAGTACGTCCGCTTCACGGAACGTATCCCGGTTACCCACGAATTCTACGCCAGCGACGCAGAGCAGCGGCTGTACGACGATGTCTCCGAATATCTCCGCAGGGACACTCTTTACGGTCTGCCCTCTGCCCAACGCACCCTGATGACCATGGTGCTCCGCAAGCTCCTCGCCTCGTCCTCGTTCGCTATCGGGGCGACGCTCGAGCGCTTGCTGTACCGTTTGCGCGAACTTCAGGAGGATGTGCGCAGGGGCGCTGCCATCGACCTTCATGACGATGTCGAAGAGGACTTCGAGACCGTTGAGGAAGTTCAAGACGACTGGGAACATGACGAATCCCCAGACTTCGAAAACGGCGATATCGACCCTGAGCTGTTGGCCCAGGAGATCGCCATCATCGAAGCGTGCTCGCAGCTCGCCACAAACATCCAGTCCAACGCCAAAGGCGACGCACTGCTGCGAGCATTATCACAGGCCTTCGAGCAGGCAGACGCCGTAGGCGCTCCGAAGAAGGCCGTGGTCTTCACCGAATCGCGGCGCACGCAAGACTACCTTTACCGACTTCTGACATCGAACGGTTATGAGAAGCGCGTCGTGATGATTAATGGCAGCAACAACGACGAGGCTGCCAAAGCCGTTTACGCTGAGTGGCTTGATCGCCATGTAGATGATGGCGTACCCACCGGTGCCCGAGCTGTTGATGTGCGAGCCGCGATCACCGAGGAATTCAAAAACAACGCGGCCATACTCCTGGCAACTGAAGCGGCTGCCGAAGGTGTAAACCTCCAGTTTTGCTCCCTCGTATTCAACTACGACCTGCCCTGGAATCCTCAGCGTGTCGAGCAGCGAATCGGGCGCTGTCACCGTTACGGCCAGACGCATGATGTTGTGGTGGTGAACTTCGTCAATGAACGCAACGCCGCGGACCGCCGCGTCCTCGATCTCCTCTCCGAGAAGTTCCGACTGTTCGAAGGCGTCTTCGGCGCCTCTGATGATGTGCTCGGTGCAGTCGAGTCCGGCGTGGATATTGAGCGGCGGATCACTGACATCTATCAGCGATGCCGCACCGCCGAGGATATTGCTGCTGCTTTCGACGAACTTCGGGCCGAACTCGACGAGCAGATCACAACAAAGATGAGTGAGACTCGAGAACGCCTTCTCGAACACTTCGACGAGGACGTGCAAGCCCGACTCCGCGTTCACCGTGACCTGGCGCAAGCATCGCTGGACGAACGGGGCCGAATGCTGCTGAACCTCACCCGCCACGAGCTCGGCAACGACGCCACCTTCGCTACCGACCATCCCCGGTTCAAATACCATGGCGCTGCGGCCCGGCATGGATGGTACAGCCTCGATTGGAGGGTCGCGGAGGCAGAAGGACTCGTTTTCTACCGCGTCGACCACCCCCTTGCCCGAAATATCATCGACGACGCAAGACAACGGCCACTCACGGTCCAACACCTGACCTTCAACTACGCCGCCTATGGCTCATCCATTGCAGTGTTGGAACCCTATGTGGGTCGTAGCGGGTGGCTAGCATGCAGCCTGCTAACCGTGAATTCCGTAACCGATGAGCAGTTCATCGTTTTGGCCGCAATCACCACTGACGGTGAGGTGCTCGACGGCGAGTGGTGCCGCCGGCTAATGCGCCTTGATGCAATGGCTAAGGACGTCGACGCTTCCCCTCCGGAGCTCACTCCTGCAGTCACCACTCAGATCAACGGGCATCTCCGGGAGGTGGAAACCCGCAATGGGCGCTACTTTGACGCCGAAGTGCAGAAGCTCGACCGTTGGTCGGATGACCTCAAGCTGGGCCTGGAACGAGAGTTGAAAGAACTGGACTCAGAGATTCGAGCCAAACGCAAAGAATCAGCCGTCGCTCTCGCTCTGGCAGATAAACTCGCCGCGCAACGGGAAATCAAAGCCCTTGAGCAACGCCGGAATCGCAAGCGTCGAGACCTCTACGAAGAACAAGACAAGATTGACGAACAACGGGCAGAAATCATTGACGGAATCGAGCGGCAACTTCGCACCACTCACGCAATACAACGGCTGTTCACCGTTCAATGGACTATACAATAGGAGTAATGATGTCGAAGAAAATCAAGCTAGAGCTGACATGGATCGGTAAAGATAAACGACCTCGCCTGGAACCGAGGATCCTACTTGAAGACCCTGAGCTAAGCTACGCCGCTGAAAACCGGGTTAGCGAGAATGACATTTTCGATAATATATTAATTCACGGTGATAACCTACTTGCGCTGAAGGCATTGGAGCAAGACTTTTCGGGCAAAGTGAAGTGTATCTTTATTGACCCACCTTATAATACTGGTTCTGCATTCGAGCAGTATGACGATGGTTTGGAGCACTCTATCTGGCTTTCATTAATGCGCCATCGTTTAGACCTTCTTCGTTCTTTATTGTCTAGTGACGGGAGCATTTGGATCACCATTGATGACCACGAGGTGCACTATTTAAAGATTGTATGCGATGAGGTATTTGGGCGAGACAACTTCGTAGCAAATCTTGTGTGGGAAAAGAAGTACGCACCGGCGAATGATGCACTTTGGTTCTCAGACAATCATGACCATATATTAGTCTATGCAAAAGACAAGCAATCCTGGAGGCCAAATCGATTGCCACGTACTGAAGAACAAAACAAACACTATAAGAATCCAGACAACGATCCTCGAGGACGTTGGATGTCTGATAACTACACTTGCGCAAAATCAGCGAAAGAACGGCCAAATCTTTATTACCCTATTATTAATCCACACACCAAAGAAGAGATATGGCCAAAAAAAACAAGAGTCTGGGCCTTCTCTCACGAAACACATCAAGAACATGTTTCAGAGAATCGCATTTATTGGGGAAAAAATGGAACTAATAGTACTCCTCGACTTAAAAAGTTTTTAGCCGATCTGCGCCAAAAGGGACGTGTATCTACGACGATCTGGCCATACTCAGAAGTTGGACACACTCAAGACGCAAAGCGAGAGCAGAAGGCCTTATCTGGCCTATTGGCAGGAGCTTTATTCGCAACACCAAAACCTGAGCGCCTTCTGCATCGCGTTATTACGCTTGCAACGGATGAAGGCGATCTCGTACTCGATTCTTTCCTTGGATCAGGTACAACAGCAGCAGTGGCACACAAGATGCGTCGACGTTGGATTGGAATAGAGCTGGGACGACACGCGATGACCCATTGTCAGCCAAGAATGACCGCCATAATAAAGAATCAGGATTCTGGGGGAGTGACAGAGGTCACCGACTGGTCGGGCGGCGGCGGCTTCCGTTTCTACCGACTAGCTCCATCGCTACTTGAAGAAGATAAGTGGGGCAACTGGGTCATCAATCGAGCATATAATAAAGAGATGTTGGCAGAAGCCATGTGCAAACTCGAAGGTTTTCAATACGACCCAAGTTCCACCATCTTCTGGATGCACGGCCAATCCACGGAAACCGACTACATCTACGTTACCACCCAGACTCTGACCCACGAGCAATTGCAGGTCATCAACGCTGAGGTCGGCGATGATCGCACATTGTTGATTTGCTGTTCCGCCTTCCGTGCCCGGCTTGAACAGTTCCCAAACCTTACTGTTAAAAAGATCCCGGCATCGGTCCTCTCACGGTGTGAATGGGGTAAGGACGACTACTCACTCAACGTGCAGACCGTCATGGGTGAAGAACCTGAAGAGTTTGAACCCGAGTCGGACGAGTTATTAAATGATTCACCGAAACGGAAGCAGAATAATGAAGGTCGTAAACACAAAATGCAAGAATTGCCGCTTTTCGCGACTATTATTGAAGGAGATGATAAATGAGCCGTATTGTAAATACCATTTCGGGCCGCCTGAGCCTTCGCCCACCCCAGCGAAGGTCGTTGGAGATCCTGCACCGTATTTGTGAAATCGCCGATCCAAGAAAGACCACGGATTTAGTCGCCGCTCTCGAAGTTATTCAGTCTGAATACCCCTCAGTCACTGACTTTGAGCGGGAATTCCCTTCCCTCTGTTTCGCCCTGGCTACAGGCGTTGGCAAGACACGCTTGATGGGAGCGTTCATTGCGTATCTCTACCTGACGCAGCGCAGCCGTCATTTCTTCGTCCTCGCACCAAACCTTACCATCTACAATAAACTTATCGCCGACTTTACACCTGGCACGTCGAAATACGTCTTTCAGGGGATTTCGGAGTTCGTCACTGCACCACCAGTAATCATTACAGGTGATAATTACGAGAGTGGCGTGGGCGTTCGAGATGAGGCTCGACTTCAAAAGAGCCTTTTCCGACCTGGTGGTGAAGACGCCGTTCATATCAACGTCTTCAACATCAGCAAGTTCAACAAGGACAACCGGAGCCGGAAAGGTGCCCCCAGGATGCGCCGACTCTCCGAGTATATTGGCGAGAGCTACTTCGATTATCTGGCGGGTCTCGAGGACCTTGTCGTGCTTATGGACGAAGCGCACCGCTACCGTGCAGATGCGGGAATGAAGGCCATCAATGAATTAAAACCCATACTGGGCCTGGAATTGACGGCTACACCCTTCGTTGAGTCTGCAAAAGGTCCTGTGCCTTTTGGAAACGCTATTTACTCTTACTCGCTAGCGCAGGCCATCGTCGACGGGTTCGTGAAAGAACCAGCCGTTGCTACTCGCAAGGATTTTGACGCCAGCGACCTCAGCAAAGAACAAATGGAGCGCATTAAATTGGAGGATGGTGTACGCCTGCACGAGCAAGTTAAAGCCGATCTTCAAACCTACGCGGCGAACACTGGAAAGCCTTACGTCAAACCATTCATGTTGGTTATTGCCCGCGACACGACCCATGCGTCCGACCTGATGGAGTTATTCAAGTCCGACACGTTCTTCGAGGGGCGTTATGCCAACCGGGTGATCGAGGTTCACTCGGCGCTTAAAGGCGATGAGAAAGAAGAAACCGTAGAGCGCTTGTTGGCCGTTGAAGACCCCTCGGAGCCCACAGAGATTGTCATCCACGTCAACATGCTCAAGGAAGGATGGGACGTCACAAACCTGTACACGATCGTCCCGTTGAGGGCTGCGAATGCCCGAACCCTCATCGAACAATCCATCGGTCGGGGTCTGCGCCTACCCTACGGCACGCGGGTCCGGAGATATGGTCAACCGCCCACGCATCCCGCGGATCGTCTTACCATCGTTGCTCACGACAAGTTTCAGGAGATCGTTGACGAGGCCAATCGCGGCGAGTCCATTATCCGCCGCATCGATACAATCTTTATCGATCCCGAAGAAGCTGAAAATGCCCCAAAACCAGTCGAAGTGCCGCCCTTAATTGATCAAACTCTTGGCGGAGATGATCAGCCTTCGATCCCAGGTCTGGGGCCGGCTCCTGCAGGAAACCCTGACCAGGGCACCGCGCCCGTCCTGCGGTCTGACACAACATCAGCCTTCAACACACCAACTGAAAAGAAGGTGGCGCAGGCAACACTGACGGCTATCACAAAGAAGGCAACGCTGCCTTCCGCGAAAACCCTTTTACAACCTGAACAGCAAACAAGACTAATGGAGGAAGTAAAAGCGCAGCTCCCCGACCAACAGGTATTAACTTATACCGATGCGGAGCTCGAGATACTTGTCAGACAGGCTACCGAAATTTATGTCAAACTTTCTATTGATATTCCTGAGGTAACGGTGGTTCCAACCGGCGAAGTCACGATCATTTATGATGACTTCGATCTTGACACCTCTAATCTTCCCGCTCTCCAACCGGTCGAAGAAGATATTTACATTCAACATCTGGTAAGCCACGAGCAGCAGGAATTATCATCCGATGGTGGAGGCATCAGTTATGAACGTCGTTTGGAAGACCATGTCGTGCGTGCCCTCATCGAATTTGCGGACGTAGATTACGATGCCAATTCCGACTTGCTCTACAAACTTTCAAGCCAGATGGTTTCCTTCCTCCAGGGTTATCTTCCTGATGGTGGGGCCGTGAAGAATGTTTTGGTTTTCTACCAGAAACGAATTGGCGATCTCGTCCACGGCCAAATGCTGGCTCATCAAAGGGAATTAGCGACCGGTTATGAGGTAAAAATACTGTCGGGACATCGCCCTCTCCAATCTTCAATACTTACGCTAAAGCCCAGCGAATCTCCTCGCAATTTCAGGGTGCCTGTCGAGGATAAACGGCGCATCACGCAAATGGCCTTTGGCGGGTTCTCAAAATGCCTGTATCCACTTCAAAAATTTCATTCCGATTCCGAGCGTAGATTTGCCGTATTATTAGAGACGGACACCGCGGTACAAAAATGGATTAAGCCAACGCGTGCGAACTTCCAGATCGTTCTTAAGGGTGGTTCGATCTACGAACCCGACTTCGTTGTCGAAGCAGACGATGCCTTTTATATTGCCGAGGTGAAGCAAAGTGGCGAGATGCAAAATTCTGACGTGCTGGCGAAGGCGGAAGCCGCGGCGGTGTGGTGCCGCTCAGCGACGCAGGCGGGGTCGAGCACAAAGCCCTGGCGCTATCTTCTCATCCCTCATGATAAGATCGTTGATAACGTGTCGCTGGCATGGTTGGCGAAGCAATACGAACATAGAGCCACCGCTCCGGCGGAGATTGTGGCAAGTGACGGCGGTCTCAGGGTGCTGCCTTTCAAGAAGTTAGAGAGCACGGAAATAAAGCCCTTCGAGAATTGCGTGCCTTTATATACTGATCTTAAAATCGCCGCCGGCCGATTTAGCGAAGAGCAAAGCGTAAATGCCGTGCCTCAGCAGGGAGAGATAGCGCACCCCGAAAACTACGACTGGGTCGCTTATCGTGGAAACTCCAGGCCTCGACGAGGCCTCTTCGTCGCTCAGGTGGTGGGTGAATCAATGAATAAACGCATCCCCAACGGCGCCTGGTGCGTATTCAATCTCGAACACGGAGCCCAGGGCCGGGGTGAAATTGTGCTCGCCCAACACAACAAGTTTCACGATGATAACCTGGGGCAGTACACCGTAAAATCTTATGAACGAGAGATTTTAGAAGGAGACGTGATTCGGGTTTATTTGCGGCCGCTGTCTACTGACACCTCCCAAAAGCCGATTGTGCTGGAGGACGGAATAGAAGGTGAGCTGCGCATTATCGCCGAGTTTGTTGAGGTATTACATTAAAATCGCCCCCCCCTCTCGAGACAAAAGGGAGGGGGGATGTTTTGATCATTAAAAACATCCACCGACCGAATATTTTGATTGAATCAAATTCAAACAAACCATCTATATTCAACATTAACATAGTTTCAACCTACTACCCCCTCCAACTCCCCAACCCTCTCCCCCAACACCCCATACAACCGCTCCATCGCCCCAACCGCCCTCCCAGCCACCTCGCCCCACCGAGCTTCGTCCGCCCATCCGCCAGGGACGGTATAGCTGATGCGCGACGCGCGTTTGTCGTCGAGACGCTGCCATAACAGGCTGTCGCCAAACGCCGCTTCGATCGCGTCACGCTCGGCATAGAGTGCGTCGAAAACCGCCTTGTTGTCGGCGGCGTCCAGGCTATCGATGTAGAGCTCCGCGCGGGTTTCGTCGGTGAGCACCACGTAGTTCCACCACTGGCCGTGGCGGCGCGCGCCGAGCCAGTGATTCTGGCCGGGGGAGATGTTTTGGTGCAGGTCGTGCCGCGCCTTCGCGACCGGCAGAAGCACCTCCCAGAACTTATAGCGCACGTTGGGGCTATCCGGACGGCTGCCCGCGTCCGGTGCCCGTCCTTTGGCCTCCAGATCGACAATCTCCCCATGCACCGGAGCCCTCTCCCCACCCCCATCCACCTCCAACCGACTCGGATTCCACACCCACTCCGCAATCCTTATATACAACTCCTGCCGCTCGGCCTGGGCCTCGGGGCCGAAGCTCTCGTAGGGCTTGAACGCCAGTCCGGTGCGCTCGCGCAGCGCGCGGAAACCCGGGCTTTTCGCATACGCCGCCGGGTGCAGGCTCCTCGCCAGCATCGACTCGCCCTGGGTGACGTAGGCGTCGCGTTTGGCCTCAAACGTGGCGTCGCCGAGGCTCTGGTTGAGGCCGCGTTGCAGGAGGAGCAGGCCGCCCAGGCGGTTGCGCTCGGTCTCGAATTCGGAGGGGTGGGCAAAGTCGTCGGCGAAGCGGTCGTAGTCGTCGGCCCAGATATGTTCGATCTCGAAGGGGCGCGCGCGGCCCTGGGAGACGAGGTCTTCGAAGTGGGAGGTCAGGCCGCATTGGGCGTCGACCCAGTGGGTGAGGCGCGCGAGGATATGGCGGATCTGGCGGTAATTTTGATTATGCAGGCGCAGGCGCGGCTGGGTGACGAAGGTCTCGGGCTGGGCGTCAAGCTGCTCGCGTAAGAAGTCGGAGAGTTCCTGGACGTTTCGGTGGCGCAGCTCGCGGGTGAGCATGAAGAGCGTGTACTTGACCGAGGAGTAGGCGATCGTCCGAAAGTTCCAGACGCGGCGCGCAAGCCAGATGTCGAGGAAGTCCGCGACCAGGCGGACCTTCTGGCGTACCACCTCGTCGGAGTCGCTCGGGTGGAGTGCGGCGAGTAGGGCCTGGTGTTGGAGTGTGAAACCCCGGTCCTCGTTGTAGAAGATGGACTCCCAGCCCTCGGTGATCTGCGTCGAGGCGCGGCGGATGGCGAGCGCGTATTTGCCGTAGAAGTTCAGGTCGCGCTGCACAAAGCGCACATAACTCTCGGAGCTTTTCAGGCCAATGCGCTCCCGCTGGTCGCGCACCCAACGATGAAATTCGGAGCCGATGCGCTCGTAGTCTTTGTTCTCGGCGCCCTTTTTGCCCGGGCGAATCGTCTCGGCGTAGCGGGCGCGCAGCCAGTTTTTAAAAAAGTCGATGTCTTCGTCATCACCGAACTCTTTAAAGGCCTGCATATGGACCTTCCAGGTGGTGTTGACCGCCCGCTGGTCCTCCTCATCGGTGATATTGGCGAGCACGTAGCCCTTGAGCATCTCCGCCAGACTCAGCGAGAGGCCGCGGTCGTTCATCGTCTCGAAGATGGTGTAGGCGTCTTCGTCCGAATAGGCCTCGATCTCCACGAGGTGCACGTTCTCAAGAAGCCAGTCCACAAAGTAGGGGAGCACCTCGGCGGAGATTTCTTCGGGGAAATGATCCCCAATATTTTCGTAGCGCCGCGCGATCGTCACCACCGACTCGCCGGCACCATGCAGGTTGGGCACCTCGCCATCGAGCAGGGTCTGCATCACGCCCTCGCGCTCGGGTACGGCGAGGTTGAAGTTCTTTCGCCCGTAACGCTCGGAGTAGATGAGGTTTGTCACGTCGACGGCGCCCTCGATGCCGCGCTGCTGATGATTCAAAAAGATCAGCAGCAACGAGAGGGTGGTCAGGCGCTGCTGCCCATCCACAATAAAGCGCTGCCCGCGCTTATGGCTGATGACGATCGAGCCCAGGAAGTAATGCCCGTAGGTCTCGACGGCGGTGCGCGGATGCTCCGGCTGATAGAAGTCGAGAAACTTGCCGGTGAGGTCGTCGATGAGCTCGCGCACCTGGCGCTCCTGCCAGGCGTACTCGCGCTGGTAGAAGTCAATCGTGTAGCGCGCCCCGTCGAGCAGCTCGCGGACGGTGCGGGCGCGGCCTTCAATGCGTTTCATCAACGATCCTCCGGTCAACCATCATCGTTCGTCTCCCAGCACCCCACCACCCCCACCTCACTCCCGCGCCTCATCGCTAAAATCCCCCGGCTCCACCTCCAACAACTCCACCGTCCGCTTCCGTACGCCAATCCCATGCTCGATCAGCAGGTCGATGAGCTTATCTCCGTCGATGAGCGTGATGGGGGCGGTGCCAGTTGCGAAGGCCGCATCGATGGTTCCTTTGGAGAAGCGCGACGTGGTGATGATGGTGCCCCGCACGGCGTTGAATCGGTAAAGAGAGCCGCGAAGGGCGTCGAGGTCTTTGCGCTGGATGGCGCGCCTGTGGCGCTTGACCTGAACGACCTCACGGACCGAGGTGATCCCGAGCTCGATGTCGGCGACCACGTCCACGCCCCCATCGCCGGAGGGAGAGGTGACCTCGACGTTCTGGTAGTCCATCTCTTCCAGCAGACGCTTGATGAGGTGTTCAAAGGTGAAGGGGTCCATGTCGAGCAAGAGCTCGCGCAGGCTCTCACGGATGGTGCTCTCTTGCTGGCGGATCAGCGTCCAAATCTCGGGGTGCTCGCCGCCTCCCACCGAGTCCTCATCGCCGATGCGCTGGAGGTATTCGAGGCCCGCCTGCGTCACCGAGTACATGTTGCTCCGCCGCTCGATGAGGTCTCGCTCGCGCAGGTTGTTCAGACGGCGGCGTAGTGTGTCTTTAAAGGTCGAGTCCGTCCCAAAGCGCGAGCGCCGCTTTAAGTACTCCGACCAATCTTCGAGAAGGCCGCCGGTTCGCGCAGGGCCATTATCGGCAATGATCGAGAGAAGTTTCACCAACCCCTCGGCCTCATCCAAGGCGACCTCGGTGTCACCGCCCACGTGGTCGAGAAAATCCTGGCCGCTCGCGGTCAAGATCAGGCGTCCATCACGACCGTCTTCCACAAAATCGTACTTCTGCGCGAGCAGCCAGTGACCGTAGGTATAACGTGGGTTCACCCTGCCGTCGGACTGCGTCCAGATGGCCTCGGCAAGTTCGTGGTCATCGCCTTTTAACCGCTCTGGAATCCAGCTCGAGGGCTCGGTCCAGTCGACCGTTTTTTGCGGCGTTCCTCGCAGCTCCCCGATGGTGGATTGCAGGCCGGTGATTTGCTTACGCGAGCGCCCCGGCCATACCCGAAGGAGATGACGGAGCTCGGAGTACACGGGAAACAAGGGCACTCGCACCCGCTGGTCCGCGATGTCCTCACCGTCAGGCTGGGAGACCGAGTCCACGTCAACCGCTGCGACCACCTCACCCTGGTGTTTGCCTCGCAGCCCAAAGACGCCCGGCTTGATGCGGATAAAGGGACTCTGCTTCCCCTTTTGCTTGAGATCGACGGCAATCATCGCATTCAACGACGCATCCGGCGTGGCCGACGAGCTCTCCGCAAGACCGCCCTTAAGCACGGCTCTGGTGAGTTCCTGATAGTGCAGCGGTCCCCGCTCATTCAGCACATAAATGGCGGCTTCTCGAAGTGTCATTTTCTGGGTCATTTCAGCGATCCGGTTCATTGGCACATACGTTCAACTTGAAATTCACACCGCCCCCTCCACCTCCCCAACAACCTCCTCCCCCAACACCTCCTTTAACCTCCCCAACAACCTCTCCCTCCGCGCCTCATAAAAATCCATGAACCCCTCCATCGACTCCGGGACCTCGCCCAACCTATGACGCTCCACGAAGGCGGCGCGGCGGTCGGGCTCGGGCAACGCTCGTGTGAGCCAGGTGTGCGGGAGCGCGGCGTTTTTCTCTTTGTTGAGCACGCCGTCGAGGAGTTGCAGGTTCGCAATGCGGTCGGCGCAGTCGCTCCAGTCGGGGCGTTTTGCGGCGGCGATGCCCGCTTTGGCAAGACGGCGTTCGGTGAAGCGGCTTCGGGGGAAGACGTGATCGACGTGAAACTCGTGACGCAGATCGTGGAAGGGAAAGAGCAGCGTCAGGAGCGCAAAGGCGCGGCGGTCGCCGTAGGCGACATCCACCAGATCTTCGAGCTCTTCGGCCTCAAAGCGCAGCGCCTTGCCGCGGGAGCGCATCGTGGACTCGACCTCATCGATCGGGAAGTGCGTGGTGCCGTACTTTTGCAACGTCGCGCGGATGGCGGTGAGCATCGTATCAAGGCCGCTGCCCCAGATGCCTGATTTGA
Source organism: Lujinxingia vulgaris (assembly GCF_007997015.1). Classification (NCBI taxonomy): domain Bacteria; class Deltaproteobacteria; order Bradymonadales; family Lujinxingiaceae; genus Lujinxingia; species Lujinxingia vulgaris. The sequence goes on along the minus strand of NZ_VOSM01000014.1, from coordinate 13,635 downwards.
GCAAGGAGCGCACCAGCCAACCGCGGATGTTTTCGCGGTCCGCCCGGTAGGCGCTGCTGCTCAGGTAGCTGGCGTCGAGGTTGCGCTGGTAGAGGTAATACGCGATGGGCAATAGCGCGTTGTCGGCGCTCAGCGTCTTGCCGGAAAACCCAAAATCGGCCACCAGCTGCACGGTCAGCGAGAGCGCACGGGCGATGTCGCTCCAGCGGCGCTCCAGCTCGGCCATATTGTCGTGGTTGAAGTTCGTGACCTTAAAGCCGACGCTGCCGATGTCAGCGAGCATGAGGCCGGCTTTGAGAACAAAATCTTTGGAGAGGGAGAAGCCGAAGCGGGTGGCGTTGAGCTCGTCGACCAGCCCGTGAATCTCCTTGCGCGCGTCGCGGGTATCCCATTGCGCGGTGGCGATCGAGAGCAGCAGGTCGGAGTAGGAGAGGACGGTGCCACCGCTGTTGGTGCGGATGAAGATGTTGAGCACCTTATCGAGGTCCTGGGAGCCTTCTTCAAAATAGGAGATCAGCGGCTCGATATGCACGACCCTGTGCAAGCGGTCCAGCATCTCAAAGGCGTGGTCATTCATCGCCAGGTCGTTCTGCTGAATGTAGCGAAAGAGCTCGGGGCCAAGGCCCAGGTCGAGAATCCGCGACACCGGGAACCAGTGGTGGCCTTCAGAATGACGAGCGCGCCCCTCGGTCAGAAAACGAAAGTCATAGAGCATGCCCCCCTCATTATCGTCCGCCCTCGCAGCGATGTTCAGATAGAGACGCTTCTCGGGGTAGGCGTCGGGGTTGTTCCGCCACTTGCGCGGCTCTTTTTGTGCGTGACTCCCGCGAAGCCCGATGTTGAGCGCCGTGAGCCGCTGCTGCCCGTCGAGCACCGCCACCACCGACTGGTTGTTCGGCACTTCAATCGGCGGGCAATGCGGGCGCAGGCGTTGATGGTAGTCACGCACGAAGTCGTAAAATTTGTACTGGCGCACGTGATCCTGATCGACGCTCCAGAAGAGGAACGAGCCGATCGGATAGCCCTGCATCAGGCTGTCGAAGAGACGCGCAATCTGCGAGGGCCGCCAGACAAACTCGCGCTGAATGGCCGGCAACACATAGTCATGGCGGTGAATGCGCTCCAACGCCTTGTGAATGGTAATCGGGGTTTGGAAGCTCAAATCATCTCCTCAACAAGAGTTGCGCAAGGTTCGGTGCGGCAGGGGTTGCATGAGCACCCGTACCTGCCGAGACCGCTATAAGAGAGGACCACGCGTCAACCTGCCGGCTCTGCGCCCGAATCGCGAAAGACGAGGGCGTTGCCCGTCGCGTCCGATCATGAGGCTCAATGCGCGAGAAAACTCCCCGAAACGTGCGTGGTGTGGTGGCTACTACGCCGAACTTAGATACAAGTCTTTACCAGAGTGGCGACGGGCTGCCCAGCGGGGAAGTTGTGGGGCGATGGGGATGGATAAGAGATTTGGCCGTGGGGTGCGCGTGTCGGGCGAGTGGAGGCGTTGCCTCAAAAGTGCGTGTTGCCCCGATGGTGCAACGGTCCGATTCCGGACAACACCGAAGCCCAACCGAGCATTGGCGAGAGTTCTTTGCCGGGGTGCGGCCGGCCCCCATCCCGTGGCATAGTCAGCTCGCCAGGCGCGTTTCTATTTGATCGGCGAAGGGTTCGTGCCAGAGACGCGTCCCGCAGGCGGTGGCATCGCAAGGAGGCATACATGAACAAACATCACCTGAGGTTGATGGGCGGAGCGAAAGACGAGGTGCGCGTATCGGCGGCGACCCTTCAAGAGGCGGTCGGCGCGTTGTTGGAAGGTGCGCGCCAGGCCACACGCTTCGCTGTGGAGGGTGAGAGCGTCCGAAAAGGACCGCGCCCCGCCTGGCTTGATGCGGCCTGCGCGATCGATGTGACGGGGCTCAGCGCGGGCTCAACGCTCATCTCGATCGAAGCGCCAACCTTGAGGGAAGTCGAAGCCGCGATATTCGGCGATAACGCGCAGGGCGCCCTTTTCGACGAACGCGAAGACGACCTTCAGGAGCGCAGCGCCATCGATCTTTTTGGGGAAGTTTTGGAAGCCGTGATGGAGCGCGACCCCGACGATATTGTGGCGGACCGCGCGTTACTCGACACCTGTGTGAGATTCGCAAAGCTCTCCGGTGCGGGCATGGAGGGCCTTCAGCTCGAAGGGTTGCAGCGGCGAGCAGGGCCGCTCGTGATCATGCCCTCGGACGTGCCGATGATGGAGATGCGTCGTGATGAAACGCCCGCGCCTCGGGCGGCCCGCGTGGTGGGGACCCTCGACACCATTTCCGCATCCCGCGCCGACCTCACACTGATGTTGAAAGATGGCACCCGCATCTCCGCGCGGCTGGACTCCCCAAACTCGGAGACTCTTAAAGAGCTCTTTGGCCAGCGCGTCGTCGTTTCAGGCATCGCGCACTACCGCCCGTCGGGACGGCTGCTAAAGCTGGATGTCGAATCACTCGCTGCCGCGAGCGAGGGTGACAGCGTATTCGAAGCCGCACCGGTAGCACTGCGAAACGTGCCTGTTATGCAGATGGTGCCGCAGGATGCGTCCTCGGGCGTGTCCGCATTCTTTGGCACCTGGCCGGGCGATGAGAGTGAAGAGGAGCTCCTCAAAGCGCTGCAGGCTATCGAATGAGCGACCCCTTCTACGTGCTGGACACCAACATCGTCCTGACGTTGGTACGCGGAAACACGCTCGCCAGGTTCATCGACAACCAATTCGGGCTTCGAAGCTCGAAGGTGCGCCCGGCCATCTCGATCGTCACCCATGGTGAAGTTCGCGTTTTGGCGAGTCGCAATGGTTGGGGTGCCGCGAAACTCGCGGCGCTCGACCAAGCCCTAAACAACCTGGTCACGGTAGACATCCACCAACCGGCGGTGCTGGATGCCTATGTGGAGATCGACCTCTACTCCCAGCGCCACCCCACGGGCGCACGCAACATGGGGAAGAATGACCTCTGGATTGCCGCATGCGCCCGGGCTGCAAACGCGGTGTTGCTGACGACGGATAAAGATTTCGATCACCTCGATCCGGCTTTGCTTAAGGTGAAGTATATCGACCCATCCTCTGCTGGGTCAGCGTGAAGTCGAGGCTGGTGTTGCCGCACCTACCCCAACCCCACCTCGCCACCCCGCAACACCCGAAAATCCTCAACCACCCGCCACGCCGTAGCAAACGAGCATCCCGCGCGTCGCGCCGCCTCGGCCGCGCTCAGCTCGGGGTCGCGCTCAAGCACTGTCCACACATCGGCGCGCCAGGAGGGTCCCATCCGCACACGGTTTCGGTAGCCGGCGTGCTGACGGACCAGCGCCTCGGGAGAGAGCACGTCGGCGACACGGTCTCGCAGGGTGCCGGCGGGGACGCGCAGCGGCGAACCTTCAAAGCGCGCGTCTTCTCCGCGGCGCGCAATTTGGAAGTCGGTCCCTACGGGCAAGAGATCGAGCGGAGGCCCCTGATAGAGCTTTGCGAATCTGGCGAAGCGACGGTCCTTTTTGAGCCACGTCGAAACGGCCGCCCAGTAGGCGAGCACGCGCTCGGAGGGATGTTCGGCAACGCATCGCGCGAGGCGGTCGACGTTGATGTGTTTTTGGTGGACATCCATCCAGGTCGTGAGCACCGCCAACACGCGAAAGTCGTGGCCCTCCATCCCGAGCGCCGTGGCGAGCACGAGCGTCTCCTCGATCGGCGCATCGCGGTTGGCGTCGCCGGCGAAGTTCATTCCGATCCCCACCATATCGCGGGTCAGCGACGCTTCGTCGGAGCGTTCGCTGAGCATGGTGCTTCGACTAAATGCCATGGCGGAGTCTCTCTCGAAGGTCATCGAGTGTTTCGCGAACGTGGTCGGACCACTGCGGATGGGCGTGTTGCTGTGTGAGCCGATAGGCGCTGCTGCTCAGGTAGCTGGCGTCGAGGGTGTGCGGACTCAAGCTCGACCAGCCCCCGCCCGCTCAATCCCCCTTCCCCCGTACCCGCTTTACCTCGCGCTCAAAGTCGCTCTCAAACTCCCGATCCTGCCGGACCCGGAACTTCGAATACTCCTCCTCGGCCAGCGCTTTTGCGACTCGGGCGGACACTTTCCCCGCGTTGGTCAAAACCTCGTACTCATTAAACTCCAGGAAGGCGTCGAGCTTCTTGATCCAGTCGGCCATCTTCATCGGCCGCTGGCGGGCAGCCTGGTTCTCGGCGTAGTCGAGGTACATGGAGACGATGCGCTCCAACTCTTTGATTTCGGTCTCAATCAGGTAGTTTTTCGCGACGCTCACATCCTTTTTGATGACTTTGCCCTCCGGCGCGTTCTTCCAGGTGGTAAGCCCCATCGAGGGTTTGTCGGCGTCGGCGCGCTCAGCGATGATCTCGGCGGCTGTCTTGCCGGTGACCGCCCAGTGCAGCTTGTTCTGCACCGTTTTGAAAAAGGTCTTCGTCATCGCCGCGTTCTTATCGTAGTCGACGCTGCATTGCTCGTAGATGTCGGTGATTTTTAGATAAAAACGCCGCTCACTGGCCCGGATCTCCCGAATCCGCTCCAGCAGCTCGTCGAAGTAGTCCTTACCGAAGCGCTTGTTGAGCTTGAGACGCTCATCATCAAGCACAAAGCCCTTGACAATGAATTCTCGCAGAGTGTTCGTCGCCCAGATGCGGAAGCGGGTCGCCTGCGAGCTGTTGACGCGGTAACCGACGGAGATGATCGCGTCGAGGTTGTAGTAATCCACCTGGTAGGTTTTGCCGTCGTCGGCAGTTGTTGCAAATTTTGCAACAACTGCCTCTTTCATCAGTTCACCGCTTTCAAAAATGTTTTTTAAGTGGCGGCTGACCCCGGACTTATCCACCCCGAATAATGCCGCCATCTGGTTGATGCTGAGCCAGAAGGTCTCATCCTCATGATGAACCTCAACGCGCACCTTGCCCTCAGCCGTCTCGTAGAAAATAAGCTCGGCAGGTGTGTGGTCGCTCATGGTGTCACCTCGTCAAAAAGTCGAAACGTGCCGTGTCACGCTCGCGCCATCGCCGCGAACGACCGCGACGCCACAGAACCCCAGACCTTAGCTCGCCGCGCCCTTAGCTCACAATCTCGACGCCCAGATCCAAAACTCAGCTCTCTTACCTCACGTTCTCGACACCCGAGTCCTACAACTCAGCCCCCTTAGCTGGCGTTCTCGATACCCAGAGCCGCAACTCAGCCCCCCTTAGTTGCCCTTCTCGACACCCGAGTCCCACAGCTCAGCCCCCTTACCTCACGTTCTCGACGCCAAGATCCGCAACTCAGCCCCCTTACCTCACGTTCTCGACGCCCGAGTCCCACGACTCGGCGCGCTTACCTCACGTTCTCGACACCCGAGCCCCACCACTCAGCTCGCGCCCTCCCCTCACCACCCACACGAATCGACCCTCCCCGCAAACCCCGGCGCCCCACAACCACACAACCACAAAACCACACAACCACAACGCACATCGACCCACCCGAGCGCATCCAGGGCTGCGATGGCAAGGAGCCAGGACGAAGCTGTGGCAGCGCCACCGCGAGGACGCAGCGACGCAGCCAGCGTCGTCCTGGGGCGCTCGGCACCCACACGAATCGACCCACCCCGCAAACCGCCCCCCCCAACCCGAACATCACTCGATCGTCACATCCACTTCCCGATACATCTCAATGACGATCCCGGACGCGCCCGCGCTACCAACACTTACCTCACCGGCAACGCGCTTAATGCCAACTTTCGGGCTCGTACCGCGCTCTAACCACGCCGACGAAATCGCAAGCTCCTCCTGGTCAGCAACGCTGCTGGCGCGGGAGAGCATGCGACCATCGAGCAGCGCCTCGACCATGATCCCCTGTTCGATCGGTTCAAACGCGATCGCAAGGTCCTGACTGCGCGGGTAGGAGTCTCCGTCAACCGGCGACAGAATCCGAGCGAAAGGAATCGACTCGGTGGTGTTGGTGGACGAGGTGACCCCGGGCGCTTCCATCTTCATCCGATAGACGGCAGCCAACCCCTGATCAGAGCCGGTGTACGTACCGTCGCCCTGATGGGTGAGCTCGATCCATTCAAAGTCCTCGTCAGCCGACGCTCCCACATCACCAACGCCCACGAGCACCGTGCCGTCTTCGACCGGAATCTCCTCATCTTCACTGGAGTCCTCATCGGGCCGCAGCGCAAACTCTGCGTAGAAGGTCACGTCAACCTCGGCCGGGTCGACCTCCATATTTCCGTTCACAGCGGCATCATCGTCGGGGCGCACCTCAACCTTCACCGAGCTTTTCCGCCAGGTGTACCCTTCCCGCTCGCTTGCATCCGACGCATCCGACGCATCCGACACATCACCATTTCCCCCGGCATCATCACCAGCATCGGCAACAGTGCCATCCGGCTCGTCGCCGCCGCAAGACAGTCCAATGACCAGTGCAAGCAGCGTAACCACACGACCAACAATCAAACGATAGTTTCGAGACATGAGCTCTCCCATTGTATCCGGCGTGACGTCACTACGCGTTGAGCCGACGTCGGCATCCATGAACGCCCCACAGAGAACATCTCGATGCAACATACCCGGCGCAGGCGATGCCTCAGCATCATCCCGGCTTCTAACGCACTTCGAGGTGCTTTCCACGTATCACGCGCAACATCGACGTTCGCTCACAGCGTAGACCTGAGCGGACTTTCTACGTCAGAACGCTGCCGCCTTCAAGCACTTCTCCCTTCGCTCAACAGGGCCCGTAGCTGAACGCACTCACTCCCGCTTCCCCCCCCAACCCGACCGCATCCAGGGCGGCGCCGTCAGCGTCGTCCCGGGGCGCTCGCCACCCAACGCCCACACGAACCTCCCCACCCCGCAAACCCCGGCGCCCCACAACCACAACGCGCCCCACCCGACTTGAACCAACCCGAACAAACCGTTACAAACCCTTTAGCGGCGCAATGTTATAAGCCCCTCACCAACCTCCGGCGCTCCTCCCGCGCCCTGTACCAACCTCAACAACCCGGGGCCCCGGACCTTCGCTCGGCGCCCCGCCTCCCGCAGCCTCTCCCCCGCTCACCACCTCGTTTCGCCCCGGCCACGTCGTATGCCCTCCACCGCGCTCTCCTCCCTCGCCCACGCCCCCACCATCGAGGGCGTTCGCCTCCATAAAGTCATCGGTCGCGGTGCTGAATCGGTGGTGATCCTCGCCAGCCGCGGCGTCGACTCCGTGGCCGTAAAAACCTCCCGCGAGCCCGGCCAGCATCTTTCGGATAACCGCCGCCGCCGCTTTCTGCGCGAGGGGTGTCTTCTGGCGTGCCTGACCCACCCGGCGCTGCCGCGCATCTTCGAGGTCGGTGAGTCCGACAAAACGCCTTATATTGTTCTCGAATACGTCAAAGGTGAGACGCTCCAGCAGGTCGTGGCCAGCCGCACGTTGAGCTCCGACGCCATCCTCGCCATCGCCACCGAGTTGGCTGACGCCCTTGCTCAGGTCCACGATCACGGGCTTATTCATCGCGATATTCACCCCGCCAACATCCTCCTCGACGACGACGCCAGGCCCCGCCTCATCGACTTTGGCCTGGCCGCCGACGCCGTCGCCGACGACGCCCAGCGTCTGGAGGGCACCCTGCGCTTTATGGCCCCGGAGCAGGGCGGCATGCTCGACCGCCTCGTCGACCACCGCTCCGACCTCTACAGCCTGGGCGCGGTGCTCTACTTCGCCGCCACCGGCAAGCCCCCCTTCGACGGCGAAGAGCGCCACGAGATCCTCACTCGCCATGCCACCGCCCCCATCCCCGACCCGCTTCAAGACCGTCCCGACCTCGACCCGACGCTCTCGGGCATCATCCAGCGCCTGCTCGCCAAAGATCCCTCCGACCGCTTCCCCTCCGCGGCCGCCCTGCTCACCGCCCTGCAGAGCATCAAGACCCCGCGCGCCGCGGTCGCCATCAATCATGGCATCCACGAGCTCGTCGGCCGCCGCGCTGAGCTCCAGCAGCTCCTGGAGGCGTGGGACCACTCTCAAAACAACAACACCACCCTCGTCATCGTCGAAGGCCCCTCCGGCAGCGGCAAATCTCGCCTCATCCACGAACTTCTGAACCGCGCGGCATCGGAAGGCGCGGGCACCTTCTCCATCACCATCCAGCCCGAAGAGCCCCACCCCTTCGCCCCCTTGCAGCGCCTCTTCGACCCGGTCTGCGACTACTTCGACCAGCTCTCCGGCGAAGAGCTGATGATGACGGCCGGCTTCTTCTTGCAGGCCATCGACAACCGACTCGATGCCCTCCAGGTCGCCGTGCCTCGCCTCGCTCGCCAGCTTGCCGTCGCCGCCAGCGCCGATGCCCCGGCCCAGGTCGACCTGCGCTCCGACGTCGTCTACGACGCGATGGCCACCATCATCCAGCAGATCGCCGCCAACATGAACGGCGCGCTCATCGCCATCGACAACGCCCAGTGGCTCGACGACGCCACCGAGCGCGTCCTGCAGCGCCTCGACCTCTCCCGCAGCGAAGCCCCCCTGCTCATCCTGCTCGGCGCCGACGACTCCCAGCACGCCTCCCCCCGCACCACCCAGCTCGCGGGCTCGATGCGCCGCATCCTGCACAACCGCGTCGCTCTCTCTCAGCTCACCCTGCGCGAGGTCGACGCCCTGATCCGCGCCCGCCTGGCCGGCGCCGACGTCGACATCGCGCTCGTCGAGCGCATCTTCGCCGTCAGCGGTGGCAACGCCTACGCCGTCGAAAGCTTCATCCGCACCCTCCTCGACGCCGCGGTGCTCCGCCCCTCCTGGGGCCGCTGGACCCTCGACACCGAGCGCCTCCAGAAGCTCGAGCTCCCCGATGATATGGCCGAGCTTTTGCACTTCCAGCTCGACCAGCTCCCCGAACAGACCCGCGACATCCTCTCCTGGATCGCCCTCTTCGGCGTGGTCGACCAGCCCGAACAGCTCGCCATGTGCGCCGAGGTTGAGCTCGGCCTCGTCGAAGACGCCTTCGCCCAGGCCGGCCTGGCCGGTCTCTTGCGAAACCTCCCCGACCAGGGATTTTCACTGGTTCATAACTCTCTTCGCCAGCGCCTCCTCGACGACCTCGATCCCGCCGAGCGCCACCGCCGCCATCAGGCCATCGCCCTTGCCCTCGACCAGGGCGACAACGCCGACGACCACCTCTTCGATCTGGCGCGCCACTACGCCTCAGGCCTCCCCCACCTCAACCCGGCCCGCGCGCTCAACATCAACCACAAGGCCGGCATGCTCGCCATGCAGAGCTTCGCCTACCAGCAGGCTTTTGGCTTTTTGCGCGAGGCCGCCCGCATCGCCGAGGACTTTGGCACCCGCCATGACACCCTCGACGCTGACTTAGGCCGCATCGCCGCCCGCACCGGCCACCTCGACATGGCGCGCAGGCACTTAAGCCGCGCCATCGAGCAGACCTCCGACCCCTACCTGCGCGCCCTGCTCCGCGGCGATCTGGCCAACGTCGACATCACCAACCTCGACATCTCCCAGGCCCGCCGACAGCTCGAATCCGCCCTCGGCGAGATCGGCGAAAGCGTTCCTCGCCCCACGCCGAAAGACCTGGTTATCAGCCTGGGCGGCTTCGCCCGCGGTGAGCTCACCACGCGGGTGCCCGCCCTGCAGCAGTGGCTGCAAAAACCCGTCTCCAACGCCGAGCGCCGCCACATCGAAGCCCTCTCCGATCTCTACAACTACGGCTCGCGCATCGGCTACTTCACCTTCGACGACGAGCTCCTGCTGCAGATCGCCCTGCGCCAGCACGAGATCGCCGTACGCCTCAACGACTCCGCGCTCCTGGCCCGTACCCACAGCCTGCTCGGCTTTATGAGCGCGATGATGGGCCGCCCCTACTGGAGCAAAGATCACGCCCGCCGCGCCCTCGACCACGCCCGCGCCACCCGCGACCGCTCGGTCCTGGGCATGGTGCACTTCATGAACGCGATGACCCGCGACTTCGAAGGCCACACCCTCAAAGCCGAGCGTATGTTCGAAGAATCGGTGATGGATCAGGGCCAGTGGCTCGACGCCTGGGAGTACGCCTCCGGCTCCACCGTGCTCACCGAAACCTACGCCCTGCGCGGCCACCACCGCCGCTCCCTCTCCGTGGCTCACCAGGCCATCCGCGAGCTCAACTCTCGCCTGGGCGAAGAAAACGCCGAGCGCCAGTTCGTCACCACCCCGCTTCAGGCCATGGCCATGACCGCCCTTGTGGCCCTGGGGCAAACCGAGCAGCTGCGCGAATACGAAGCCGCCGTTCAGCGCTACTTCGCCGTCACCGGCGCCCAGCTCTACTACCACGCTGTCTTCCACCACAGCCTGCTCATGTACTGCGTCGAGCGTCACGACATCGACGCCCGCGCCGACCGCCACATCGAGGGCTTTGAATCCCTCCCCATGAACTTCCCCAACGTCCAGTTCTACCTGCGCCCCTTCTACGTCTGGAAGGCCTGGATCTACCTCCTGCGCGTCGAACGCGCCCTCGATCGCGACCTCACCCCGCCCTTCGACGCCCTGGAAGCGGCCCTGGCCGAGCTCGACCAATGCGCCAACGTGCCCCTTCTGCGCGCCTACCACCACCTCTTCTGCGGCTTTCTGGCCCTCTACAAGAAGCGCCCCGATGAGGTCCCCGGCCACTTCGAGCAGGCCCGCAAGCTCGCCGACGACAGCGACATGCCGCTCGTTCACTTCGAGATCGCCCGTGGCTACGCCCTGCTGCATCGCTCCGGTCGCGCCACCGACGTCACCTCCCGCTACGTCCGTCAGGCCCTCCAGATCGCACAAGATCAGGGCTGGTCGCGCCGCCTGCGCCGCCTCCGCGCCGATTTCGCCGAGGAGCTTCGCACCGGCTCCAACCCCCTGATGACCCGCTCCTCCACCGCCACCCGCGGCTCCTTTACCTCGACGGATTATCTTACCTCGCGCATGCAGCAGCAGTTCGACGCGCTCCTGCGCATCCACCAGGTCTTGAGCGATCTGGGCACCCCCCAGACCAAACTCAACCAGGTCCTCGACGAGCTCATCGCCATCTTCGGCGCCGAGCGCGGCTTCTTCTTCCACCTCGACCCCGACGACGAGACCCGCCTTGTGCTGGAGGCCACCCGTCACGCCGACAACCGCCTCAAAGACGCCGCCTCCCCCGTCAACGAGGCGGCCGACGCCCTCGAACTCACCCGCAAAACCTGGGCCGACGGCATCGTCCAGCAGGTCTTCGCCACCCAGCGCCCCCTCGTCGTCCACAACGTCCGCGAAGGCGCCCGCTGGGACCAGCAGGCCTTTGACGACCACCTGCGCAGCGCCATCGCCGTCCCCATGATCTCGCGTGCCCAGACCCGGGGCGTCGTCTACCTCGACTCCACACTCGCTGAAGGCGTCTTCGCGCAGAGCGACATCCGCACCCTCCAGGGTCTTACAAACTCCCTGGCCGTGCTCCTGGAAGCCGCCCGCACCACCCGCCTGGAAGCCGAAGTCGCCCGCGCCAGCGAAAAGAGCGCCTCGCTTCTTGAGCACGCCACAAGCGCCGTGCAGCTCGGCCTGGCCATCACCGATCAAAAAGGCCATCTCATCAGCGCCAGCCCCACCCTCCACACCATGGCCGAGCCCTGGGGCTCGGCCACCCGCTGGTGGTCCATCGCCCTCGACGCCTGCGACTGGCAAGACGCCGCCACCGGCCTTGCCGGCGACCTCAACCTCAAGAGCGCCCTGGCCGACATCCGCACCCCCGACAACATGCGCCGCGTCTTCGAGCTCACCGACACCGGCTCCGAACACCAGCTCGGCGAACACGCCAACCACTCCGTCTTCCTCGTGCGCGACGTCACCTCCAGCATCCTCGCTGACGAAGAGCGCCAGCGCCTCAACGACGACCTTGAGCTCGCCACCGAACAGGCCTTAAGCGCCAACCGCGCCAAGAGCACCTTTTTGGCCAACATGAGCCACGAGCTGCGCACCCCGCTCAACGCCATCATCGGCTACGCCGAGATGCTTCTTGAAGAACACTCCCCCGACGAGTTCCCCGCCCTGGCCGCCGACCTCGACCGCATTCAGGTCGCCGGCAAGCACCTGCTGCGCCTGGTCAGCGACATCCTCGATCTTTCCAAGATCGAGGCCGGCCACATCGAGCTCGTTCCCCACGAGTTTTCGCTCACCGCCATGATCGACGACGTCGCCGCCACCGCTCGCCAGCTCGTCGAGAGCAACAACAACACCTTCACCCTCTCAAAAATCCCAGACCTCACCCTCTTCAACGACGAGACTCGCCTGCGTCAGATCCTCCTCAACCTTTTAGGCAACGCCGCCAAATTCACCGAAGACGGCAACGTCGCGCTGGCCATCGATCTCATCGCCCCCCCCCACCCCTCCTCCGCCCTGCCCCTCGCCAGCGACGACACCGACCAGGACGCCGACGAAGCCACCACCCCACAACCCTGGATCGCCTTCAAAGTCTCCGACTCCGGCATCGGCATGACCCCCGAAGACCTCGAACGCCTCTTCGAAGCCTTCTACCAGGCCGACCAGCGCTCCATCTCTCGCCATGGCGGCACCGGCCTCGGCCTCACCATCACCCGTCGCTTCTGCGACCTGATGGGCGGCTCCATCCACGTCGACAGCACCCCCGGCGAAGGCACCACCTTCACCATCGAGATCCCCACCCGCATCGACACCTCCCTCGATCCGGATCTTCTGGCGTTGCAGAGCATGGCCGACTGAGCCTTTTGACCAGGGCCCCGCGCCCTAACACACCTCCCAGAGGCCCGTCCGCATACGCCAGACCATTTCCAACCACCTCCCAGTGGTCCTCCCGCGTACGCCAGACCATTCCCAACCACCTCCCAGTGGTCCTTCCGCCTACGCCAGACCAAAATTTCCACCTCCCAGAGGTCTTTCCGCGTACGCCAGACCATTCTCAACCACCTCCCAGTGGTCCTTCCGAGTACGCCAGACCATTCCCAACCACCTCCCAGAGGTCCTTCCGAGTACGCCAGACCATTCCCAACCACCTCCCAGAGGTCCTTCCGCGTACGCCAGACCAAAATTTCAACCTCCCGGAGGTCCCTCAAGATGGTCCCAACCACTTCAGACAACCTCCCAGAGGTCCTTCGGGATGGTCTCAACCATTTTTTCCACCTCTCAGAGGTCCATCGGGATGGTCTCAACCATTTTTTCCACCTCTCGGAGGTCCCTCAAGATGGTCTCATCCTCTTCAGACAACCTCCCAGAGGTCTCTCAGCATGGTCTCAACCATTTTTTCTACCTCCCAGAGGTCCCTCGGGATGATCCCGACCTTTCCAATCCACCTCCCAGAGGTTGCTCGAAGTAGTCCCGATCTCCCCAGACAACCTCCCAGAGGCCCTTCAACGACTCCAACTCACCGCCGACAGCCTCGCTAACCCACCACGCGGGGGCACCCGACCAAACATGTGAGCACACGAGTTCCCCCAGGTTGGTCTGAAGCACTCCGACCTCACTCCCCCCTCATGATTGATCACATCTCATCCATCATTTGCCTCGCGATCAAAAACCCTTGCTCCAACTCCAGCAAATGAGCCCAGCCTCGGCCGAGCACCTGCCAGCCCGCCGGGCCATTGTTTTTGATGTGGCCGCCAAGCGAGGCGACCGCCGCCATGATGCGTCCGGC